>NVXP01000061.1 GCA_002733985.1 Fluviicola sp.
TTTGGATAGGGTTGGATAGGGTTGGATAGGGTTGGATAGGGTTGGATAGGGTTGGATAGGGTTGGATAGGGTTGGATAGGGAGCTAATCTTTCAAAAACCGCAAATTTCGATTTAATCCTCCGAATTTAGTTCGTTTAACGGCACTTTTTCGGAATATCTCACGATAAACTTCTTCCGTCAAATCATGCCAATCAGCTTTTGACATGTGCAGTAAATTTTCGTGCGGATTGAATTTTGCTTCCGAATGTGGTTTGGAAAATCTATTCCAAGGACACACATCTTGACAGACGTCACAACCGAACATCCAATTGTCCATTTTACCATTAAATTCCTTTGGAAGCAATTCGTCTTTTAACTCGATGGTGAGGTATGAAATACATTTCGATCCATCGACAACATAGGGTTCAATAATTGCATCTGTTGGACATTCATCGATGCATGCTGTGCATGTTCCACAGTAATCTTTCATCGGTCCGTCATAGTCCAATTCCAAATCGAGAATTAATTCCGCGATGAAAAAGAAGGAGCCTTTTTTCGGGTGGATGATATTCGTATTCTTTCCCATCCATCCAAGTCCAGATCGCTTCGCCCAAGCCTTGTCCATAACAGGTGCAGAATCAACAAACATCCTTCCTCCTACTTCTCCAATCTCTTCAAAAATATAGGCGAATAATTCCTTCAATTTATCCTTGATCACAAAATGATAATCCATTCCGTAAGCATATTTCGAAATTTTTGGAGCCTCAGGATCCTGCTGTTTTTCTTCTGGAAAATAATTTAACATCAAGGAAACAACACTTTTCGCATCATCAACAAGCAGTCGTGGATCCAACCGTTTATCGAAGTGGTTTTCCATGTAATTCATCTTTCCATGGTTCCCATTCTTCAGCCATTGATCCAATTCTCTCGCTTCTTTTTCCAGAAAATCAGCCTTTGAAATTCCACAAAACATGAAGCCGAGCTCGGCAGCTTTGTTTTTTATGAGGGCGGTATGTTTGGACGATTGCCCGATTATCTGATGTGCGATTTTTCGATAAATTTAATTTCAACCTTGAACTGGTCCTAAATTGAACTTCTTGATCAACTGATTTGATGATTCCAATGGTAGAATTCAAAGATACTATACTTATTAAACGGAGTTCCGTTTTTTCTCGGCATAGCTTTTCATACTTCCGGGTGATCTGAGAATCGGACTATCGCTCTACCAAAGTCGAAATACATTTCTCACGTATCTCCCAGAGTTCATCAAATGATTTTTCTGGATGGTGTTTCGCTCCCCACTTTCGCATGTAGTCTTGATGGTATTCTACTTTGTAGTCTATTACTTGATCTGGACGAATAATTTGTTCTTCGAGGACATCCGCTTGAATGGACGAAAATTTAGAGATCATCGTTGTCGCATCAATTGCTTCCGTTCCAAAGCGAATGTAACAATGTGCTTCAGGAAGGTAATCGATATTGAATTCGGTCAATACAGGCTCAATCTTGTGTGTATTGCTTGAATTCATCTTGTACATACAAAGAATCAGGTCAACATTTTGAATGTCGTTTAGATCCGCCATGTGCTTCAGAAAGGCATGTTTTGAGCTACAACTTCCTTTGCGCTCAGACCAAACTAAGCTTACATCTGATCGTTTAGAATTACGTCCGTAGTGAAATGTTTGAACGCATCGAATGAGATCTTCCCAAGTCACTACACCTGATTCAACAATATCAATTGTTAGTGGATCGCTAGATTCTAGTTGGATGTCCATATAAAAATTAAAACAAGTCTCCTTGTGTCCAACCTTTTTCCCGACCAAGATGTTTGTAGGCTTTTTCAGTCACTTTTCTCCCACGTGGAGTTCTCATCATAAATCCTTCCTGGATTAAAAACGGCTCGTAAACTTCCTCAATTGTCCCTGCGTTTTCACCTATTGCTGTGGCAATGGTTGTCATTCCAACGGGCCCTCCACTGAATTTATCAATGATTGTTGTTAGAATTTTATTGTCCATTTCATCCAATCCGCTCTGATCAACGTTCAATGCTTCTAGCGCCACATTTGTGATGTCCAGTGTAATTGTTCCGTCTCCTTTGATCTGAGCAAAATCACGCACCCTACGTAGTAGAGAATTCGCAATACGAGGTGTTCCACGGCTTCTACTCGCAATTTGATAGGCCGCTTCTTCCGTAATTGGAATGTCCAATAAATTTGAAGAACGTTCAACAATTAAGGTCAATGTTTTCGCATCGTAATATTGCAATCTCGAGTTGATTCCAAATCGCGCACGCAAAGGTGAAGTCAATAAACCTGAACGCGTTGTCGCTCCAATTAAGGTAAATGGATTCAATTCAATCTGTACCGTTCTGGCATTTGGACCACTGTCTATCATAATATCGATGCAGTAATCCTCCATTGCGGAGTACAAATACTCCTCAATAACAGGGCTTAATCGGTGAATTTCATCAATGAATAAGACATCCCCTCGGTCGAGGTTCGTTAACAATCCAGCTAAATCACCCGGCTTATCAAGTACGGGGCCACTTGTAATTTTGCAATTAACTCCCAACTCATTCGCGATAATGTTTGCCAAGGTCGTTTTACCCAGTCCCGGAGGTCCGTGTAATAGGACATGATCGAGCGGCTCATTTCTAAGTGTTGCTGCCTCAACAAAAACGCGCAAATTAGCCACAATCTTCGGTTGCCCAGCAAAATCTTCTAAGCGCTTAGGACGTAAGACCTTGTCGTAATCCTGGTCTCCTGTCTGTTGCTCTTCGTCTCTATAATCAAATGAATCGTCCAAATTTTTCTATTGCAAATGTATTCTCTTTCGAGGTTGAGTAAAGGTAGTATTTTGAAATGAGATTATTCGATCGCTGAACTAGCAGATTATTCGATTATCAGATCGCTATGCTTTTAGACTGAAGTAGACAGTCGATTTGGCTTGGATTCGCTGCGCTCCTTGGAAGAGTAAGAATGTTGGATGATGTAGCTTGGGTATACGTTTCTTTTTGGGCGCTTAAACGGTCTACGTGCTATATCCCCAACCCCGACGATTCGTGAGTTACGAATGTCTGGGTCGGAGGATGCCGCACTCCGCCCTAGCGTGAGCATTTCGTTTGGAGTTTATCAACGCTTAACGACATTGTTCAAACGAAGCTCTCCGTTATTCGTCATCTGAAGATTGGACATTCAGACGATCAAAACTCTGACACCGCCGAAGAAGAGAAAGCACTGCTTTCGATATCCAGCGGAGCTAATCGAACTAGGTTACTTTTTTATAACTTGTACATATAGAGGTATAAACCCAACCAGTATGGAAAACACACAAATCATTGAACTCATTCGAGAAGGACAGCGAGAAAAGCCAATTCGGTTTCTGTACAAGGAATTTCCTAAGATCAAACAGTTGGTTCTCAAAGAAGGACTAACGAAAGAACTTGCCGAAGAAATTTTCCAGAACAGCTTGATTATTTTCATCGAAAAAGTAGAAAATCCCTCGTTTGTTTTAAGCGCGAAAGCGACGACTTACCTCTATGGAATCAACCGGTTTTTAACTAAAAACGAAGTCAAAAATCAGAAAAAATCAATACAGGAAGAATGGACAGATGCCACTGGCTTTGATGACTCTGAGCTTTGCTACGATTTTGAAAAGGAAGAAAAATTAAACCGATTGGAACACATACTCACACAAGTATCTGAGAAATGCCGACAGATTTTTCAATTGTTCTATTTCGAAAAGCAATCAATGGATGAAATTGCACAGAAATTAAAGTACTCGTCGACCAATTCAGCGAAAACCCAGAAGTACAAGTGCATTGAGAAAGCAATTCTGTTATCAGAAACATCCGAAGATCGACTTGATAAAACTCTTCAACCTAACTAAAACGCCATGAGACCATCCTTAAACAACATTGAGTTTATCGAGAATTACATTCTTAGAAAATTCGACCCAAGTGAACACGAAATTGCCCGAAGACGAATAGAATCGTCACCAGCACTCACCGAATTATTTGAAACGCAAAAAGACATCATTCAAGCTGCAAAGCGCAAAGGATTGAGAAGTGAGATTCAATCCATTATGAACATTGGAGGGCAGTCATTCTTCTACCGACACCGTTTTTGGCTCTTCGGAGGACTTTTCGTATTAAGTGTCCTTCCATTCTTAGCGTTCTACAATTCAGAGAACTCAGTAATAAAGCAGGAAAAATACGATCTAATTCAGGAGCAACTTGCAAAAAACAATCAGGATATTGTACCATGGATCCCATTTGATATCCAATTCTTTGATTTAATAGCCGAAAAAGGAGGAACGATGGTTGGAAAGGACGGTACACTCATACTTCTTGCTGAAAACTCACTTCTGGATGCTTCTGGGAATTTGATTTCAGGAAAAGTACAAGCAGAATTGATCGAAGCCTTGGACTGGGAAGATATGATCGCCTATAACCTCACAACATCTAGTGGAGGAAAAGCACTTTCATCTGGTGGAATGATTCGTATTCGTTACAAGCAAAATGGAAAAGAGGTGTTTGTCGATCCAGGGAAACCCATGCACATTGAAATTCCAACGGATGACTATAATCCAGAAATGAAAGTTTGGGAAGGTGAAGTACAAGGCGATCTTCTCGACTGGAAAAATCCTCAAAAAATCGAACGCTACTTAAGTAAAGTCGATCTAGAATATTTGGATTTTATTCCAACTGGATTCGATTCAGAAGTTTCAGCATTGTTGCCGTATAGGAATCACCGCCAACTGTCCAATCAATTAGTCGACAGTCTGTACTATTCCATTAGCTCGAACAGAGACATGTACGCTGATAGTAAAGAAAATACTAAATCTTTCTCCAACGACTGTTATTTCAATATCCCTATTCGCGAAGATAAACGCACAGGGCATCCAAGCAACCAAACGAAACCATTATTGAAAGGCAAAAACTCTATTACAGGGCAAATTGTTGATCCAACTGGAAAACCTATTGTAGGGATAAATATTAAGCTTCGCATGGATCGCTATTTAGAGAATGAAGAAATCATTAAAACCGATGAAAACGGAATGTTTACCTTCCACAAATTCTACCCAGGAGAAGTTGCTATTTACGCTTCACTCCATTCTGCTGATGATGACGAACTCTTTTGGAAATATTGTTTGGAGACTTCATTTGTTTGTCCTAAAAAACCACAAAACTATACACTGGATAAACCACTTGTAGCCGAGTATACAAGTATGCTTAATTTCGAACAACTTTCTGTTTCACCCAAACTAGGCGGCTGCTTTATCGATCCATTGTCCATCAAGACAATCAAAGGAAATCGTTTTCAGAACACCTTCATTGCGACAAAAGAATTCGAAACGCGTCTACAGGCAATGCATCTAAGTAAGAAGGGATCAACCATACTTCAAATATATATGAACAATTTGTCGGAGCCTTTGTGGAAATGCGATCAGATGGCAAGTGAACAATTATCTGGAACGGAACAAGAAGTTTTCGAAGCATTTGCGAAGCAAGGCTTAACATCCGTTAAGAATGATGGTATTCATCAAAAAGCACTGATGGCGCACTTCAGAGAACAACGGATAATTTACCGTACTGAAAATCGTAAGCGAATTCAGGAGGGGAATACTAAATCCAGCCAAGAACTTCGCTCGTTGCGCCAATCCTTAGAAACAGTTTTGGATAAACCCGCGAAACTTGCAGCGATGCAAGCAGCGTCCAATGGAAGATCTAAATCTAAAACCAATCGTGTACGATCAAACAAATCACTGCGCGTTGCAAGAGGGCCTTCCTATAAGTTCAGTTGGTTCTCTAGTTCTTGGGTGAATATCGATTGTTATCTTCGACAACTTGGCTCTTCGCCATGGATTACGTCTATCACGACGAATCAGAATCCTAAAAAGGTAAGCGTTTTCCAATGTATTCGCCAGTCGAAAACAGTTCTTGGATTAAATGCGTTATCAGATAGTTACGAAGCGAAATTTCCTAAAAATGGTAATCAAGAGGAAACATTCAGTCTTGCCATGATGATGAAGGATAATCAACTGCTATTTGATTCGCGCTCCTATCATCCAAGCGACGTGCGTGCTCTTGAATTGAAATTGGAGCCAATTTCGCAAGAGGAATTCTATTTGAAGCTTTGCTCACTGGCACCATCTGAATCTTCTATTGCAAAACGCCTTGAAGCGAAACAATCTGATCTTCAAGCACAGGAGAACATTAAGCAGAAGCATGCACCATATCTCAAGGAATTAAAGACCGCAAGGAATCGAATTTCCAAGGAAGTGGTTCTTTACAATCGATTGTTCGATGTGATTAATCGATGCTCGAAGGATTCGTTCGATTATCCGCTATAAGAATGCCCGATATCCAACTACGCATAGTGTATGTTTAGGCTTGGATTCACTACGTGTTTGGTGGTGTTGGATTGTTGGATTGTTGGATTGTTGGATTGTTGGATTGTTGGATTAAGTAGGTATTAAACTCGGAGGCAAAAGACAGCAGCCATTAAGAGATTGTTCGAATAAAAATGAATAAGCTAACCACTATTCAGATGAGAGTCCTGTTCTACTTCGTTAGAATGGGATTTTTGTTGTTATTGTTATCACTAACCATAAAACAACAGAACCAGTCCGATTTACACTTCCGTTCTAATTCAAAAAAGGACATCCAAATAATGTGTCCGCCAATAATGTAAATTATCTCGCTAAAATCAGCGCAGACGTTACACATTTAACTTAAGCCTTTAATAACCTTAAATTTTGCTCTTGGTAACAAAAGAAGAGTATTTTTGGATGTTATCAAATATTTTTTGCCAGATGGGATACATAAGTATATTCGACATGTTGAAGATTGGAGTTGGACCATCCAGTTCCCATACCTTGGGTCCTTGGCGAGCTGCTGAGCGTTGGATCAACTCCTTGAAGAACGCTGGAACATTTAACGACGTTCAATCCATTGCTGTTGATTTGTACGGTTCTCTTTCGCTTACGGGAAAAGGACACGCTACAGATTTGGCAACAATGCTAGGTCTAAGCGGTATGGATCCAGAACGAATGCCTTTAGAAGATATCACTACAATTATTGACGATATCACTACGAAGAATGAATTGATTTTTGGGAATGAAAGAAGTATCCCATTTAACCCTACAACGAATATTCGTTTTCATTCAGAGTTCTTACCGTTTCATTCAAACGGCATTCGCTTTACAGCACGTTTGACTGATCAATCAGAAATTATTGGAACGTATTATTCAATTGGCGGTGGCTTCGTAGTAAAGGAAGAAAATGATGCTAAAGCAGCCGAAAACAAGAATGACACTGTATACCCCTTTCCTATAGATAGTGGGGAGCAGTTACTGGAATATTGTCTAAAAGAAAATAAAAAGGTCTCCGAAATAGTCCGTGAAAACGAACTTGTACTTCGATCTGGAGAAAATATTGATGCCGAGTTAAAACGTATTTGGGACACAATGCTCGAATGCATGTACATTGGTTGCCACACAGAAGGAATACTTCCAGGTGGTTTAAATGTGAAACGCAGAGCTCATAATACCTATCAAAAATTAAAAAGTGAAGACAATTATTCAACACCTGAAGAATGGTTGCAAACAATCCGTAAAACTGAAGTTCGTTTTCGATCTATTCTGAAATGGGTTAGTTGTTTTGCTTTGGCTGTGAACGAAGTCAATGCCTCACTTGGAAGGGTTGTCACTGCGCCTACAAATGGAAGTGCGGGTGTAATTCCTGCCGTCCTGATGTACTATATGGTCATCGAAAACCATGCTGCCGATTTTAGTCATGTCAAACGTTTTTTGACTGTCGCTGCTGAGATAGGAAGTATTTTCAAAAAAGGCGCGACGATCTCTGCCGCAATGGGAGGATGTCAAGCCGAAATTGGTGTTTCATCCGCTATGGCTGCCGCTGCATTGACGGAAATAATGGGAGGAACCCCTGCACAAGTACTCATGGCAGCAGAAATTGCTATGGAACATCATTTGGGACTTACATGTGACCCTATCGGTGGGTTGGTTCAAATTCCCTGTATAGAACGGAATTCAATGGGTGCAATCAAAGCTATCAATGCTGCTGAACTCGCTATGGATCGTGAAGATGGAGATGCCATTGTCCCATTTGATAGTGTCGTGAAAACGATGCATGAAACAGCTGAAGACATGAATTCCAAATACAAAGAAACGTCACAGGGTGGATTGGCAATTAGTGTTAATATCCCGGATTGTTAGAGTATTGAAGTATTGCATGAAGTAGATTGGGAATTCTTACATTCAGAATAGAAGTATAAAGCCCAACCTCCAGATAATCATCAGGAGGCCCCCTTAGAAATTATCGGCACAAAAAAATCCCGTCTATCAATGATAAACGGGATTTTAAATATGTTCTAATTTTTAGTGCTCTTCTTCGCCTGGAGCCAATGGAACTGTCTGAGGAATGAAATCCACATCAGATCCTGGTTTCGAGTAATCATAAGGCCATCTGTGAACAGTTGGCAATTCTCCTGGCCAGTTACCATGGATATGCTCAATAGGTGTTGTCCACTCTAATGTAGTCGATTTCCAAGGGTTTTGAACTGTTTTCGGTCCTCTAAAGATGCTGTAGAAGAAGTTGAACAAGAATATCAATTGTCCTAAAGCTGCCATGATAGCAAAGACAGTGATAATTACATTCAGGTCCATAATTTGATTGAATGAATCAATGTCATTTTCACCTAAGACTGTATAATCATAGTAACGACGTGGTGCTCCAGCCAATCCTACGAAGTGCATTGGGAAGAATACTCCATATGCTCCAACGATTGTGATCCAGAAGTGGATGTATCCCAATTTCTTGTTCATCATCTTTCCGTACATTTTTGGGAACCAGTGATAGACTCCGGCAAACATCCCAAAGACGGCTGATAGTCCCATTACAACGTGGAAGTGAGCTACTACGAAGTAAGTATCGTGTGTTGTAATATCCAATGCTGCATCTGCAAGGATAATTCCTGTTACACCTCCAGTAATGAAGGTAGAAACTAATCCAATTGCGAACAACATAGCTGGAGTAAAGATGATTGATCCTTTCCAAAGTGTTGTGATGTAGTTAAACACTTTCACGGCCGATGGAATGGCAATCAGAAGTGTTGTAAAGACAAAGACACTACCCAAGAACGGGTTCATTCCGGTTACGAACATATGGTGAGCCCAAACAATAAAGGATAAGAATCCAATTGCGAGGATCGAACCAATCATTGCACGATAACCAAAGATAGGCTTTCGTGAGTTCGTTGAAATAACTTCGGATGATAGTCCAAGTGCTGGTAGAAGTACGATGTATACCTCAGGGTGACCAAGGAACCAGAATAAATGCTGATACAAAATTGGTGATCCACCATGATTGGTTAACATTTCTCCTTGCACGATAATATCTGAGAGGAAGAAACTTGTTCCTGCCAATCTATCCATCATCAACAATAATGCTGCTGAAAGAAGAACTGGGAAAGAAAGTACACCAAGTATTGCAGTTACGAAGAATGTCCAGATCGTTAACGGCAAGCGTGTCATATGCATCCCCTTAGTACGAAGATTCAATACCGTTACGATGTAGTTCAATGATCCAATCAAAGACGAAGCAATGAAGATTGTCATCGAAGCCAACCACAATGTCATTCCGAGTCCGGAACCACTTATGGCCTGCGGCAGAGCTGAGAGTGGAGGATATATTGTCCAACCAGCCATTGCAGGTCCTGTTTCAATAAACAGTGAAACGAACATCAACCCTGATGATATAAAGAAGAACCAATATGACAACATGTTCAGGAATCCTGAAGCCATGTCTCTAGCTCCAATTTGATAAGGGATAAGTAAGTTCGAGAACGTTCCTGACAACCCACCAGTCAACAAGAAGAAGACCATGATTGTACCGTGAATCGTTACTAAACCGAGGTACATATCCTCAGAAAGTACTCCACCTGGAGCCCATTGATCACCGAGGAAGAACGACAAGAAGTCTGAACTTTCACCTGGCCAAGCCAATTGGATACGGAACAATATTGATAACAACATTGCTACTACCCCCATAAACACAGCAGTCATTAAAAACTGCTTGCTGATCATTTTATGATCTTGGCTAAAAATGTATTTGGATACGAAGCTTTCTTCATGGTGACCATGATCGTCATGTCCGTGTGCGTCGTGTGCTACTGCAGCCATTCTATCCTAATTTTAATTTATTTGCTAATCTACTAATTCTACTTATACCTTGTCTCCCTCTGGGACAAGCGCGTCGAGTTCTTCAGATGTACTCTCTTGTTCATCTTCTGGTGTATCCTCAACAGGAGCTTCTTCAGCTACTTTATGGAACGTATGTCCAAATGTAGCAGGTTCAGCATCCCAAGAACCGTCAGCCGCTTTACGACCATTCATTTTCAAAGCAGCCCATTTATCGTAAGCTTCTTTCTCCAAAACAACGATGATCATTTTCATCTTGTAGTGCGACCCTCCACAAATCTTATTACAGTACAATACGTAATCGAAGTCCTCAACACCGCGAGAAATACGCATATCAGCCGTCGTAAGATCTGGAGTAAATTTGAAACGTGTTGTTGTTCCCGGAACCGTATTCATTTGAGCACGGAAGTGTGGGAAAAATGCAGAGTGAAGTACATCCTTCGAACGGAAGTTAAATTCGTACGGTTGATCTTTGCATAAGTATAACGTATCCCTTACGATGAAATCATCCCATGCTTGAGCATCAAGTGAAGAATTGTGTTTCATCTTCATTTGGTACAACAAACGAATCAATTTCTCTTTGTTTCCAAGATCCTTCGTTTTTGCAGCACGATCTTCTGGAGTCAACATGATCGTTCGATCATTCAATTGCAATTCTAACTTGCTTATACCTTTCACTCCTGACTCCATTGAATCAATTGCCATTTGAATAGACTCAGTCGTCATCAATGCCAATTCATTTTTAGCGTCTTCAGTTAATTTGTAATCGAACTTTCCAAGTTTGTTGTCTTCACCAGAGTAACGAGCTGTCCAATCAAATTGCTTTGAGAATAACTCAACAATAATAGCATCATCTGCTGCTGCTGCTGTTACATTGTTCCAACTTCTTAAACCAAAGATGATGATTACCGCTAATACAATAGCTGGAATAACTGTCCAGACCATCTCCAACTTGTTGTCGTGTGGGAAGTAAAACGCCGGTACTCCTGGTTTCTTCACATATTTAAATGCAAACCAGAATAATAGGAAGTTCGTCAAGAAGAAAACTGCGAGAACAATCACGTAGTTTACGTTCAAGAGCCAATCCAATTCATGTCCATGAACTGACGCAGCTTCACCACGACCTGTCCATCCGTATTTCAACATCAACCAAATGAACCCTAAGAAGAGTGCAATCATGAATGTCAGCATTAATCCTGCATTCAACCGGTTGTCGCGATTGGTGATGTCGTGTTCACCTGTTTTTCGCATTTTCGAGGACAATTCATATAGACGCATCAATTGCGCTGCTGCTATGATTCCAAGAACTATGACTAATAATATGATCAATTTCGTTACCATCTCTTTCTGTTATCTTTCAGTAGAAAAACTGTTATTAAATCTCGTGATGAATACTTTCATCAAGGAACGGGTGATTTACCGGTGTTAACGGTGCTTTGGTCAGATTGGTCAATACAACTCGTATGAACAACCCTAAGAATGCCACTGCCATTCCAATTTCTACAAACCCGATGCTTGCTGTAGCTCCCATTGAACCACCTGATACCATAATGTAAACATCTACCCAGTGTCCACATACGATGATCAATCCAACAAAGATCAAAATATTTGCGCTTCGTTTGGCATCTCTTGACATCAAGAGCAACATTGGGAAAGCAAAGTTGATAAAGAACATTCCGAAGTACATCAATTGATACTCTTCGATACGTTGAATATAATACGTTGCTTCTTCACCGATGTTTGCATACCAGATCAACATGAATTGAGAGAAGAACAAGTACGACCATAAGAAAGATGTCGCGAATGTCCATTTACCAATATCGTGGATGTGTGAATCATTTACTTTCGGCAAGTATCCTTGTTTCTTCAAGTACAATACAAGCATTACAAGAACAGTCATTGTTGTACACCACATTCCTGCGAACGTGTACCATCCAAACAATGTAGAGAACCAGTGCACATCAATAGACATGATCCAATCCCAAACAGATGTCGAACTAAATACTGAGAAGAATACTAAGAATAAAGCCCCTTTACGGTAATTCTTAAAGTGAATCTCAGTTCCTCCAACTCTATCTTCCTCCAATGAACGCGCTCTAAAACCTTTGTAGAACACATAGTATGTTGCTAGGTAAATTAGTGTACGAATCCAGAAAAACGCTTTGTTCAAGTAACCAGACTTACCATCGATCATTTCATCATAGTGATGAGAAGCTGTATCGGTAACATCCGGATCCATCCACGTATAAACGTGTGCTCCGTTCGTAAACGTTAGTGTTAATAATGCCACTACCATCAAAACAATCCCTACTGGAATAAATCCAGCCAAAGCTTCAATGACACGTTTTACTGTAGCGTACCAACCAGTCTCAGTAGCGTATTGAAGCGCTAAGAAGAACAATGCTCCCAACCCAATCGAGAAGAAGAAGAAACTGTTGATGAGTGTATTTGATAACAATCTAGTTAAGAAGTTATGATCACTTCTGTGCATTATCAATCCGATGACCAACATAAGCAACCCTCCCGCCATTAGGACGAAGGTTAACATTTTGGCCTTATTTGCAATTTTGAATTCCATTATCTAGCTCTTAATTGACGTATCGTTATTTATTATCTTCTATTGTATCAACAGGTACTACAGGTGCACTTTTTACAGCTACCATCTTTGTTACCATATTCTCTCCTTCTTTCAAAACAACAGACTCTTTTGCCGCTTTATCGTAATCGCCATCTTGGAACTTACGAATGTAATGTACCAATGACCAAATTTCCTTTTTGTTCAATTGAGGAGCGTGTGATCCCATCATCCCTTTACCGTAGTAAATAGAATAGAACAATTGACCATCAGAAAGATCATTCTTGTCTGCGTAATTTGGAACACCTGTATAAGCACCGCTTAGCATCATTGGTCCATTTCCATCACCTTTTTCACCATGACAGTGAACACAATTTGCTACAAATAGCTTTTTAGCGTTATCGAGGGTAATGTTTTTGTAAACAGTTTTACCACCATCCAATTTTGCTTCAATTTCCAACTTCAATGGATTCCAGTCCCACGCCTTAGCTTCATTCTCGTAGGGATCTTCCCCAACTTTAGCGAAGTCAAATCCCTTCAAACCATGTGTTGAAGCATACTCTGCGTTTGGCAAAATACTCCAAGGCATCATCATACTTACATCCTCAGCATTTGTCCCGTAATAAGGAATCGCACCATAAGGAGGCGTCAACGCTGATTGTTGCATTTTCAAATCCATATTCTCTCTTCCGCGAATTTCACCATAATCGACATATGGCTCAATTGCTGGAGAACGATACATGTCAGGCATGTATTCCAGTCCAGAACTGTCTTTATCGGAAACACATGATCCAAACAACACAACCGAAATTGCTGTTAGCATCACTCCTCCTACCAATCTGATTTTCATTTTCATTTTCCCTGTATTGTGTCTACTGACTATACGTATCTTACTAAATCTCCTTTAAGTCTAATTCAATTACTCCTGTGTCTTTCAACATTTTCTCAAGTTCACTTGAAGAGAAAGAAGTATTTTCAGATAAACGCAATTCCATTACGAACTTATCATCTGTTGTTCTTGGATCCGGATTTTGTGCCGGCATCCCAGGAAGCGTTTTGTTCACGATTAAATACGTTATTGCCATACCGTGAGCTGCACATAGTACAGTAAACTCGAAGGTAATTGGGATAAATGCTAACATATTATCCATGTAAGTCATACTCGGCTTACCACCAATGTTCATTGGCCAATCGACGATCATGAAGAAACGCATTCCAACAGTCGCAAGCGTTAATCCAACTAAACCATAGAGAAACGCCATGATTCCCAAACGCGTATTCTTGATACCAATAATCGGATCGATACCGTGAATTGGAAACGGAGAAAACACTTCATTGATTTTCACTCCTTTTGATACTAACTTCTTTGCGCCATCTTTAAGCACATCGTCGTCATCGTACATTGCATAGATTACTTTATCCGCCATTATCTATGAATTAGATTTATTCATTAATTCTTTTGCTTGTCCAGCCCAATCGTCTCTTTCAGCACGACCAGGGAATGAGCTTGTCAACTCATCTAAAAGATCGTACTCATCTTTGGTCATTTTACTTACTTGACCGTAAGTGAAAATTCCTATTTCATTGAGTTTCCCTTCTAATACTGGTCCAACACCTGAAATTACTTTCAAGTCATCTTTCGTTTCAGCAGAACCTTCACCCAATTTTGAGATCAATACTCCTGCTTTCGCTTTCTTTTCTTCAGCTGACAAACCTTTCGATTTCGCTTTAGGAACTTCTGACTTAATTTCTTTCTTTACCTCCTCAGCAGCTGGCGAAGCAGCTTCTACTTTCGGTGCGTCTGGTGTAGGGTCATCATTGTGATGCTTATCAGGAGCGTTCTTATATGACTCTCCAGAAGATTTCAAGATAGATTTCACTTCGTTCAATGCCAATACAGGGAAGAAACGTGCGAACAATAGGAAGAATACAAAGAACAATCCGATTGTTCCTACATATACTCCGATATCAATGTGACTTGGGAAGTGCATGCTCCAAGAAGATGGAAGGTAATCACGGTGCAATGAAGTCACGATAATTACATAACGCTCAAACCACATACCGATGTTTACTACAATCGAAATGATGAATGTAAACAATAGACTTGTTCGTAATTTCTTGAACCACATCAACTGTGGAGAAACAACATTACATGTCATCATGGCTGCATAAGCCCACCAATAAGGTCCAGTGGCACGATTGAAGAAGGCGTAACCTTCATATTCAACACCAGAGTACCATGAGATAAAGAGCTCAGTAATGTAGGCAGTACCTACAATCGAACCAGTTACCATGATTACAATGTTCATGTATTCAACATGCTTCTTATGGATATAGGCTTCTAGTCCCATTGCTTTACGCATGACTAATAGAAGTGTTTGTACCATCGCGAAACCAGAGAATACCGCTCCTGCTACGAAGTAGGGAGGGAAAATCGTGGTGTGCCATCCAGGAATAACTGATGTGGCGAAATCGAAAGATACAATCGAGTGAACCGAGAATACAAGTGGTGTTGCCAAACCTGCAAGAACCAATGAAACAGTTTCGAAACGGTTCCAGTGTTTTGCTCTACCCGACCATCCAAAAGATAGCATCGAGTACATTCTCTTTGGAATTGGCTTTTTCGCGCGATCTCGAATTGTAGCGAAATCAGGAATCAAACCAATGTACCAGAAAACAAGTGATACAGAAAGGTAAGTTGATATCGCGAATACATCCCAGAGAAGCGGCGAGTTAAAGTTTACCCAAAGAGAACCAAATTGGTTTGGAAGAGGTAATACCCAATATCCCAACCATAATCGTCCCATGTGAATCAACGGGAACAATCCTGCCATAAATACGGCGAAGATCGTCATCGCCTCAGCAGAACGGTTAATCGCCATTCTCCATTTCTGACGGAAAAGTAACAGTACTGCCGAAATCAACGTTCCTGCGTGACCAATACCTACCCACCATACAAAGTTGGTAATATCCCAAGCCCATCCAATGGTTTTGTTCAATCCCCAAACTCCAACTCCTGTTCCAAGAAGATAGAGAATACACCCTACGCCGTACAACCCGATGATTAGAGCGATTGCGAATAATATGTACCAAGTTCTAGGAGCTTTATCCTCAATTGGACGACATACATCTTCTGTAATATCGTGATAAGTCTTGTGACCTAAGATGAGGGGCTCTCTAATTGCTGCTTCCTTATGCATTACAATTGTTTTTGTTTCTATTCAATTATTCTTAATGACCGTGTCCGTGTTCAGTATCTCCATGACCTGCTTCAGCTTCATGTTCACCACCGTGTTGAACGTCTTCTTTCTGCAAACTATCGAGTAATGAATTCTCTTCGTTCCTTACTTTCACTTTAAACCAAACGTTTGGTTTCACACCAATCTCTTCAAGTGCTTGGTATGCTCTATCGCTAGATGATGACTTACGAATCTTAGATTCTGAATCATTCCAATCTCCAACGACGATCGCGTTTGTTGGACAAGCGTCTGAACAAGCTGTAGAGTAATCTCCATCTCGAACCGGACGTCCGTCAATTTTCGCTTCCAATTTACCAGCTTGGATACGTTGTACACAGAAAGAACATTTTTCCATCACACCACGAGTACGAACTGTAACGTCTGGATTCAATACCATACGACCTAAATCGTCTTGTGCTGGGTTGATTTCTGTAAATTTCTTGTAAGAAGGGTAGTTGAACCAGTTGAATCGACGTACTTTATACGGACAGTTGTTCGCACAGTAACGAGTACCGATACATCTGTTGTAAGTCATTTGGTTCAAGCCTTCATTGCTATGCGTTGTTGCCAATACTGGACAAACCGTCTCACATGGAGCATGGTTACAGTGATGGCACATCATTGGCATGTGAACAACCGCAGGATTCGTTGATGGTGTTTCTGCTGGCTTACCGTAATCAAATGTGTCTTTGTCTTTACGTGTTCCAACAACTGCTTCTTCATCTGAAGCGAAGTAACGGTCAATACGCAACCAGTGCATCTCACGACCTCTTCGAACTTCATCTTTACCGACAACTGGAACGTTATTTTCAGATTGACATGCAACCAAACAAGCGCTACAACCGATACAAGAAGACAAATCAACTGTCATTCCCCAACGATGTCCGATGTTTTCTACTGGATGCTCATCCCACAAATCGAATTCACCTACTGGTGCTTTCACGTGGTTTCCTTCCTTATCCAACTTCGTCAACATGTGTTTCGGGTTGAACGCAGTTCTATCTTTACTATTGAAGATATCCAATGTTGTTTCACGAACAATTGAATGACGCGCCATCGCTGTAGAGTGAATCTGCGTACCTGCTACCAAGTACTCTTCATTTTTCTGAGTGATTGTTGCACCTGAAGCATCATAAGAGTATGTTCCGTTCTCAACTGTCACAAATGCAAATGCATTCGCTCCGATTGGTTTTGGAAGACCTTCCTCAGTCATTACGTTACCACCGTATTCTTTTGTCTGGTAAGCAGCAGTTCCGATAACTTCACCGTTTGCTCCACGACCATAACCCAATGCTACACCAACTGTTCCTAGTGCTTGTCCAGGAAGTGGGTAAACAGGTAATGTTACATTCTTACCACCAATTTTCAATTCAGCTAAATCCAAACCATGTTCCTGATCAAACGACGTTGCCATACCCTCCATTTCAACTGGATTCATGGTAATGTAGTTGTCCCAAGTGATTTTCGTCAATGGATCTGGAAGCTCTTGCAACCAAGGGTTGTTCGCTTGTGTACCAATTCCAATACCGGCTTTTTGATACATTACTACTTCAATTCCACCTGCTTTTGGCAATTTACCTGAAACTGAAGTCTCAGTAAATACTGGAGCCGTTGGAGCTGCAATATCAGCACTGTTTCCTCCACTTGTGTGAACTACTGAATTCCAGAAGCCTTCAAATGTTGGAAATTCTGCTTGTGCAGCTGGATCCATTGTGTATCCCCATTTCTCCCAAAGCTCTTGGATGTAATCGTATCCAACTTTAGAATCTTTTCCTCCACGAGAAGCTTTTCCTGCCCAAACCAATACTGATTCAAGAGATGAAGCTGTGTTTCCTAGTGGACGAATTGTTGGTTGTGCCATTGCGTAGTGGCTTTTCGTTGGATTAAAATCCATCCAAGCCTCTAATGCATGATGATCTGGTACGATAACGTCACATAAGTTTGCTGTTTCATCAGCGTGCGTTGCCATCGTGACCTTCGTCTTAATCTTTTTCAAGCCTGCAGCAAACTTCTCTCCGTTTGGAAGTGAGTAAACTGGGTTTGTATTTAAGAAGATAACTGCCTCTGGACCTTTACCTCCAATCACGTCAGCAACAAACTTGTTCATTTCCGCATCATGCGATTGGAACATGTTAATTGTTTCGTTAACGTTGATCGTTTCAGTATAAGCTCCGAGCTTAGAGTTGATCTTATTTGTTAATGTCTGTAATGCTGTATTGTTTGATCCACAAACAACGAGCGATTTCTTTCCAGAAGCTTTTAATGCCTTAATGGCTTTACTAACCGCTTTCTGAGCATTGGTATCCAATTTTGTTGAAACACCATCAACAGAAGCGCCTAATCCTTTAGCGATAGCTGCAAGAACATTTGCGTATTCTGATGGTTTAACCATTGCACGAACATCTGCATTCGAACCTGTCAATGACATCAATGATTCGAATTGGAAATGCTTCGACATCCATTCTCCTTCCGGATTACGTGTCGTTCCATATTGACCAGCAAATTGTGTTGGCAATAACCATGTCCCTAAGAAGTCAGCTCCAATAGAAACGATCGTGTGTGCTTTCGAGAAATCGTAAGATGGAATGATTCCGTTACCTACCGCATCCTCTAATCCAAATGACGCCTTGTTTGCTGCACGCATTCCTGCATAAGAAACAGCATCGTATTGAATGTGTTGGAATTTATTTGTTGAAAGAACTCCTGTTGTTTCGTCTCTCGTTTCACCAAGAGAAACAGCTAGATCACCAATTGCCCAAGACAATGATGGACTGATTACTGTATTAGAAACTAGAACAACTTTCTTCGCAGATTTTAATCCTGCTTTAACTTTCTTGTCGACATCAGAGAAACGACTAGATTCCCATTCCGATCCTTTCTTCACTCGAGGCATTGTCAAACGAGAGCTATCATACAATCCAAGGATTGAAGCAATAACTTGAGCATTTGATCCACCTTTTGTGATTCCTTGATCTTTATTTCCCTTAATATATATAGGACGACCTTCACGCGTTTTCACTAAGATACTCGTGTAGTTGTTACCATCATAATACGTAGATGCGTACCAAGTTGGCATTCCAGGAGTAACATTCTCAGGTTTGTTTACATAAGGGATTGCCTTTGTAACCGGTGCTTCACATGCAGCAACTGTAGCAGCTGCAACACTAAATCCTAAGAATTTAAGAAAATCACGACGTCCTGTAGACGATTCTTGCAAGTTGTCATCACTCAAAAACTCTTCAACAGACGTTTCCGCGGGAAACTCTTGATCTCCAGACTTAACAAACGAAGGAGTCTCCTTAAGTTCGTCTATGCCTTTCCAATATTTTCTGTTCATTTCCATATCTATAAAATCAACTTCTTCAATACTATTAATAGTGACATTTAGAGCATTCCCATCCTCCTAATTCTTTCACAGTCACTTTTCCATCTTCGAGGTACTTGTTGTACAATTCTTCATCATTGTTCAGTAATCGACGGTGAATCTCCTCGTAGTATCCTCCACCTTTAGTATCAATTGACCCGGTTGAAATTTCTTTCTCTGCGTGACATTCAATACACCATCCCATAGTAAGAGTTGGTCTTGTCAAGACAATGTTTCCTTCAACTTTATTCAGTTCAGAAATTGGTTGAACTTTTGCAGTTGATTCCATTTTCGTCATATCTCCGTGACATTGCTTACAATCAACTCCACCTACAACAACGTGCTGTGAGTGATTGAAATAAACATGATCAGGAAGAACGTGAACTTTGTTCCAAACAATTGGGTTTGTTTTACCAGTGTACCCTTCGCCATCCCATCCAGCTGCTGCGTAGATTTTTGAGATTTTCGCTTTTTGCTCGTCATCGTTACCTGCAACCTGCTTGTGACAGTTCATACAAACGTTTACCGTTGGTAATCCTGCAGTTCTTGACTTGGTAACTGAGTTGTGACAGTATTTACAATCGATCCCTTGGTCACCAGCGTGAACACTGTGTGGGAAATCGATAGGTTGAGAAGGCTGGTAGTTTTCAACAACTCCAATTCTTCCTAGCCCTTGTAAAGCGACAACAATCAATGAAATGAAAATAACTACCGATCCAATAAGAACGAATCGTAGATTTTTCCAAGACCATTTCTTGAACTCTTCACCATAAGAAAGCGAGTCGTCACTTGTCTCTTCGCCAGCCGCAATTTTTAATTGTCGGCGCACTCCTGAGACTGCTGCGATAATAACAATGAACAAGACTCCGAGAATCACCCAAATCCAGGGGAAACCTCCTTCTTCTTCTGAACCTCCTGCTCCGCCAGATCCATCAGCCTTTACAGGCCCTGGTTCCACTTGAGCATCAACCCAATCAAGTATTGCTGAAACCTCAGCTTTACTCACATTTGGGAATTTGTTCATTTTGGTTGCTTTCTTCTGAGCAACTCCTGCCGCATATGGATACTTGGCCACAGCACTTTCCCAGTTCTGAACCCAATCAATGATTGCGTCGCCTGATCCAGTCGCCTCCTCCCAAGAAGAACGCACTCCCGAAAGCTTCGGTCCCGTACCATCCTTGTGTGGATTGTGACAAGTCGCACATTGCGAACTAAATAATCCTCCGCCATCAATTGCAGCCTCTTTGGGCTCGTCTTGGGCGTTTACTGAAAGTGTCCCGAGTAACAACGTTGCTGCTACTGCATTAAGACACCATTTACTTAAGTTTCTAAACATCTGACTAATAGATATTTTCATGTAAAAAACTGTTCGTCTTTTATCAAAAACATACTTTTTGACGCAGCAAATTTACTAGAAATGTGAGATTCTATGACAGTATTGTGACAATTTAAGTGCTTGATGTTTTAATTTAAAATGATTCTAAATAACAAACTTTAACATTTCGTACCCAAAGCAGATTTTCGAATACTATTTAATTGCTTCACCCTCCGATATTTCTAGTTGCGGCACGAAGATTGACAAAAGTATTTTCGTAAGTTTGTTCTATCCAATTTTAATCGTTCAGAAATGAAAACAATTATAGCTAGCGTATTTTTCTTTCTAGTATCTGCGAGTTTTGCTCAGACAGGTAAAGTGACAATTGTCAAAGACAGTCGAATCGATGGTTTGGTGGCGAAAGAAGGCGCAATTGTGTCTCCAGCGATCAATCCGCAAATTGATGGCTATCGCATCCAGTTGTTTTTCGATTCCGAACGAGATGCAATAAATAACGCTCGAGGTCAATTCATCTCGAAATACCCAAGAATTGATACATATACAACATACAATGCTCCCAACTTCTTCCTGCGTGTAGGTGATTTTCGATCGCGACTAGAAGCTGAAAAGGTGAAAGAAGAATTAAGTGGTCTATTTCCTACGAGCTTTATTGTAATGGAAAAAATAAATCTACCTCGCTTGGAACGCGATAAGAGGGATTAGTAAGATAGATCAAATGAATTTCAGCCTTGGTAAAGTAAACAAGTTGTGTAGTCCGAAGATTATCGACGAAATTTTTGAAAGTGGAATGCAGGTGAAGTCCTATCCATTTGTGTTGAAGTTTAAAGAAACAACACTGCCCAAAAATGTTCCCTTCCAGATCGTATTTTCTGCTCCGAAGCGAACTTTTCGAAAAGCAGTCCAACGAAATCGAATCAAACGTTTGTGTAAAGAAGCCTTTCGCGTTCAACGACATGAATTAGATACCTATTTAAAAAACCAGGATAAGCAACTTGCTCTATTCTTAGTTTATACTCCAAAGGAAGAATTATCGGTAAACCTTTTGGGCGGAAGAACAGAAAAACTCATTAAGAAAATCATCTCTCAACTTGAATCGAATGATGCTAAAAATTAAATCAACACTTTCAATAGGACTCATCGCTGTATTCCTATGTCTTTCAAATCAATCGACTGCACAGTCGAATGGATTTGAAATTATCAAAGGCATGGAATTGATGGATCAAATCTATGAGCACCTCGAAAAGTATTATGTCGATGATATTAAAGCTGGAAATCTTTCCAAGACTGCCATTGATGCGATGTTAAAAGAACTGGATCCTTACACTGTCTATTATCACGAATCAAACATCGAGGATTACCGCCTTCTCACAACAGGACAATATGGGGGAATTGGTGCGCTCATTCGAAAAAACGGTGATTTCGTGTATATCGCGGAACCTTACCAAGGCAATCCAGCAGAAACGAGTGGATTGAAAGCTGGTGACAAAATATTAGAGATTGACGGAAAGTCAATGAAAGAAAAAAGTTCAAGTGAAGTTTCTACAGCTTTGAAAGGACCAAAAGGAACTTCTGTCGACGTTAAGATTGAACGAAATGGTAGCGATGTGAAAACGATCACTGTGAATCGTAATGAGATCAAATTACCAGATGTTCCTTATTCGGGATTACTCGATAACAAAGTTGGATACATTAAACTGAATGGGTTTACCCAAACGGCTTCAACTGATGTGAAGAAAGCATTCATTGAACTAAAGGAACAAGGAATGGAGTCACTCGTTCTTGACTTACGTGGAAATGGAGGAGGATTGCTCATTGAAGCGGTTCGAATCGTCAACATGTTTGTAAAAAGAGGTCAAGTTGTAGTGAGCACAAAAGGTCGTGTTGAGAGTGAAAATCACATTTACATGACAACTGAAGAACCAATGGATTTAGATATTCCTCTAGTTGTTTTAATGAATGGTGGATCTGCATCGGCAAGTGAAATTGTAGCTGGAAGTTTACAAGATTTAGACCGAGCGGTGATCATCGGAACAACTTCATACGGAAAAGGCCTTGTTCAACGAACATACGATTTGGATTACGGATCAAAAGTAAAACTGACTATTGCCAAATATTATACTCCATCTGGAAGATGTGTTCAGCGATTGGAATACTACGATCGTGAAGATGGAAAACGTCCAGAAGAAATCGCAGATTCACTTATCACTATTTTTAAAACGACTAACGGACGTGATGTTATCGACGGACGTGGTGTTGAACCAGACATTGAAGYAGAGCCGCAAGAATTCAGCCGATTGACTGCAACGGTTTTCAGAAACAACTYCGTATTCGATTATGCAACAGAATATTATTATGCTCATACATCAATCGACTCTGCTTCAATAYTCAAATTGACAGATGCCGAATATGAAGATTTCAAAGCATATGTTTTGAAGCAAGATTTCACTTACTCAACTGCCTCTGAAGAAATGTTGAAGAAAATGAAAGAAGCTGCCGAAGCGGAAGGTTTTTACGAAGACGCATCTGCCGAGTACGATGCACTGCTTCAAAAAGTAGTTCCATCAAAAGAGCGCGATTTGGAAAAATTTAAGTCAGAACTAACCGAATTACTTGAAAATGAAATTGTTTCTCGCTACTTCTATCAAAATGGTCGCGCTGAACATGCATTCAACTATGACGAATACATGACTGAAGTTTCGAAAATATTTCAAGATTCAAAAGAGTACAATACTATTCTCGGAAATTAAGCGTTTCCTAATTGAACTCTAAGCTTCTACTTATATGTTGAACCGATTTTTCGGGAATAACACGCACACTTACCTGCATTTACTCGGGATTTCTGGTATTGCCTTCGCATTACCTTGGAGCAAGGTTATGATGTCAATTTCAATGATGTTCGTTGTGCTCAACCTCATCCTGGAAGGAAATTATCGGTCGTATTGGGAACAATTCAAATCGAATCGTGTTTTTTGGTTGATCGTTGCTGTTTACACCTTGAATATCCTTGGGATCCTTTGGTCTTCCAATATAGACGAAGCATTGCATTCAATTAAGCAACAACTTCCATTCATTGCAATCCCAACCGTCCTTGTCGCTAAACCCATTTCGAACAAGAAACACCTAGAAATTGTCTTCATGACGTTCTTAGCAGCTATGTTGGTCACTTCTGTCTACAATTTCTTATCGTATCAGCATATTATTGGTGATCATTTCTACAATGATATACGTGGAATGTCCCTTACATCCTCGCACATCCGTTATGGACTTCTCATAGCAATGGCCGGAGCAATTACCCTTGTCTGTTCCGAAAATAATCGAAAGCGAATTATTCCTTCTATGATTTTGTTGGCTTGGTTCGCATTTTACACCTTCTACAGTCAAGTTATCTCTGGTGTGATCAGTTTCGCAGCTGTACTTTCTGTTTATGCGCTTTGTCATATCTGGTTCCGAAGAAAAAAATTAGCAATCTTAATGGGAGTTGGATTATTGCTCATTGCAATTCTGCCTCTGATCTGGCTCTTTCAACCACTGAAAGTTGATCCCGCTGATTATTCATCCTTACCGAAAACTACGGCACAAGGAAATCCTTATGAACACAACTTCACTTTTGTAGACTCAGAAACGAAAGAACCTGTATTGATTTATCTCTGTGAAGAGGAGCTAGAGAATGAATGGAACCAACGTTCAGGTATCCCTTATCTAGGTAAAACAATCCAAGGGAATTCGATAAGTCATACCTTAATTCGATACTTGGCATCCAAGCATCTCACCAGAGATGCCGCGGGAGTTAAAAAATTGACTCAACAGGACATCGAGAACATTGAATTCGGCAGAACGAGTATTCATTACAGTGGACTCATGCCTAGAATGCATGCATTGCGCTTTGAACTAAATTATGCCGAAAACCCAAACGGACATTCGCTTCTTCAACGTTTTGAATACTGGAAAGCTGGATTTTCGCTTGCGACATCTAATTGGTTAATTGGCGTAGGATCTGGAGATGTACAAGACGCATTTAATGATCACTATACGATTTCCAATTCTCCACTAACAGAAGAAAATCGCCGTAGAGCGCACAATCAATTTTTAACCTACTGGATTTCCTTTGGAATTATTGGACTTGCATTATTCATTGGTTTACTGGTTTTGTTTATCCGTTTCAATTACCAACGAAAATCCATTCTTGGCTTGTTGTTTATTTCGATTGTCATAGCCTCATTTTTCATGGAGGATACACTTGAAACCCAAACTGGTGTGACATTCTTTGGATTGTTTTTAGGCATCTTTCTAGCTCCAATTTCACAAAAATCAGCATCCAACTCTGTGGATTAAGGCTTAAATTAGTTGTGAAAATTGCACAACATGGCTACAAAGCGTAACTGTCCTTCTTGCAACTTCTGAAACAAAGATGAAAACTATTATAAAAGTGGTGGCGCACCGTCCTATTTCGAATGGTACCTTCCAAACAATTCGCCCAAAGGACATATTCATATTACTGGTAACGTAGATTGCCTCATGCATGTTTTTTTTGGGGATCTCGTTTCTACTTCTTCAAGCTTTCCTTTCAGTTAGGATAAAATGAAACGCCCAATACACTACTGATATTGTAACATATTACTCTCGTTTAGTTATGATGGGTATACTAACTTCTTATGATTCGAATTATTCTGTTGTTTACCTTGATGCTTTCTTGGTTTTGTTCTGCGCAAAGTGTGCAGTATGGTAAATTCAAATTAACCTATCCAAACGGGCTCTTGCAAGAAGAAGGAATTCGAGCGCAAAACACAAGCACCGGAACTCAGTATTGGTATGATCTAAATGACAATTTAATTCGGAAAATTGACTACTCCTTTTCGTATCCACGTGCTGGAAAGTTTGAGGATTACCGACACGAAGAAATCATTTATGACTATAACGACAATGGAGACCTTACCCAAACACTCAAGAAAATCAATGGTGAAACCCAAGCACAGGACAAAGAATACTACGCAAACGGTCAAATAAAATTTAGCAGATCCAATACGAGTAATGGAGGATATACGAGGGTGGTCTATTTCCCAAACGGTCGGAAAAAGTACCGATCTTCTTTTTGGCAGCGCGGGAAAATGTTTCGTGAACACGGAACTCAAACGCGATGGAGAGAAGATGGAACATTAATTACTCAAGCCGAATTCAGAGACGGCCTTAAAGTTGGTGAGCGAAAAGCATGGAATGAAAATGGTGATCTAATCGAAATATTCACGTATAGAAATGACACTGTAGTTGGGATTCAGCGCTGGACTGACTCCGGTCTAATGACCAACTTTTGGTCAAAGGATACTTCTCCAGAAACACATTTTCAACTAAAATTTCACCGCGACAACAARACTATTCAAAGTAAGATCTAYGCMAAAAAATACATTCTAGATGGTGAACCRCTAATCCTAAACTTTACTACAGCGTACGATCTCGAYGGTAAAGAAGATAGAATTACRGTTAGAGATGCAAACTTTAGGAACAACAATAGAATGYACTATGGCCCTCAAAATATTGTGAGCGAAAAATACATCACCAACTATACCTTTTCGTATTAYATAGAACAYRATTATCGAGGCGARAAATTTCTTCACTTACAACCTGGAGCAAACCCWAAACGAATGGGATTCTGGATTAAGAATAGTGTMCGATTGCCAATYGATGGATCCAAAGAAGAATACCGGAAGATTATAAAAACAAAACTGAACGAAGTTAAAACCYTAATCAAAAAGAAGAAAGTTAACSCAAGTCACCAATTTAATTTGGAAAACCTCCCAAAAGCCGAAGCGTATTACAACAAGTACCTCGATGAAGTGGTCTTTAAATCCGCAAGAACCATTACGCACTTCGACACGACAATGACAGGTGATTATCAAATCCTATACGACGGTACAAGCATGCGCTTTGAAGGTCATTTATTTGAAGGCTTGCTTCATGGAACAGCAACCTTATTCTTGAATGATAGCATCAAATTATTTGAGCGTAATTATCAATATGGTGTTCCCCATGGTGAATGGCATGAATGGTTTTTAACTGGTGATATTGCAATGGATCTAGTGTTTGTTAGAGGACGGGAAAGAGAACATTTCTACTACTACCTAGAGGGCGGAGTTGCTGAGCATGTTGCAACATCTGAATTAGGCAACGCGATTATCGATGACGAATTTGATATCGACGAGAAACCGAGATCGTTGAAATGGACGGAGGGTGATATTTATCGTGATTTGAAAATGGATGAAAATGGAAAAGTGCTGTCTTATCGATGGTATGATTCAAAAAGAGAGATCAGTATTTCCAAACGCTATTACAAGGGAAAAGAAAGTGTGAGCATTCACATTCCGCCGGTTCCTGGTAACATCTATACATTCGACTTCAGCAGAAATGGCATTGAAATTAATGGAACATTTTGGTGGGACTCTGTAAATAAAGTCAACGTACTTGAAGACAACATTGGAACATACAAACAGTTGAATAAGAAAGAAATCGCTTATTCACCGAACCTTCCATGTGATTGTAAAGAATGGGAAAAGTCAGACTTTTTTGCCCCTGTTACTTCGCAATTTATAAAAAAGGGGAAATTCAAAAAGTATCAACTGGACTTTCATGCACCAATTAGCTTAGCAGGAATTCATGGAGATCCCTACTATATGTCAGAAGCTCCCAAAGCCTACATTCCTGGAAAGTCATATTCCTTGTACCGCCACTTTATCACACGAAAAGCTATTACGTTTCACCTCCCAGACACGAGTGGGCTTTCATTTTCCTTAGCGCCTTGCCGATCGAAGCACGCATTTGTGAATCAATCTGTGGGTGTGAAATTTCGTGTCGGTCACCCAAATGAAACAAATCTCACCTTCTCGAAACTTAAAACGCTTGAATTGGCTTTTCCATCTTCAATGTTGAGACAAGTCAACGAATCTTTTGACGTGCTCAAAGATGTAGACAACCGCGATATGCCAGGTTCATTTCTATTCAATGCGACACGTGTCAACTACAACAAAGCAAAAGAACTGGACGTGATAGAACCGCGTTATTTGTGTTCTCGACCAATGGAAATAGCGCGCACAAAGCTGGTACTTGAAGCACAAGCCCTTTTACCAGATGTAAGTCGGACGGAAAACTACCCCGAGATGAATCAACGCTGGAGCTTAGATAGTACAAATATAGATTCTCGCCTAGTGGAGTTGGGTATTGATGAATTGATGTTGAACCAATTTCGAGGAGCATTTATCACMCGCGGACAAATACATATCCCCTTTTCAGATGAAGACGACGGATACTTTCCTGTAGAGATTGAAGAACTGGCCATATCAAGTGAGTATGCAATAGCGATACTCTCGTTGGACTATCAAATTTTGGGAGAAACCCCACATATTATCAATGCTCAGGGAAAACAGCAAGAAGTCTTCATTTCGAATTTAGTTTCGTCAATTAAAGCATTAAACGGGGTGAAATCAATCATCGAAAATGATGATAAGAACACAACATTAACGATCCTTATGTACATCCAGAAATGAAAAAATTTATACTCTATCTTGTTGTTTTTGCATTTGGCACCTTCAACATCAATGCTCAATCAACTAACTATCCAAGTGATACTTGGAAGAAAATCACCGTGAATTGTAAAGTTGGATTTGTTGACCCAGAAGGGAAAATCATGATTGAACCTCAATATGAAAATGCGGGACAGTTCAGCGATGGTGTCGCCTTTGTTTGGTCATACCCCGGGAAAGAAGAGGACAAGGCAACTGTGCCTCTCGGGGAAGACTATGTGAGCCACGAGCGTTTCAACTTGAAAGGAAATCGACGGACTGGAATAATTGATTCTACGGGGAAATACATCATGGAACCAAAAATCAATTTCAACGGAGCAGCTTTTAGAGAAGGAGTATCCTTAGTAAGGATCGATAAAGGAGTTCAAATAGTAGACAGAACTGGCAAAATTGTTACGGCTGAATCTCAAATAATGAAGGGCAATAAACGAAGTGTCTTACTCATGGCTAGATATGATGCAAAGTTACCTGTGAAGTGGTGTTTCATCAATCCTATGAAAGAGTTGATCATGGGGCCATTCGATAAATGTGAGCTGTTTTATGAAAACCTAGCCGCTGTGAGATTGGGAAAGCAATACGGTTACGTAAACCGCAACGGAGACATGGTTATATACCCGAAGTTCATTACAGCAACTTCGTTTAATGAAGGTCATGCAACAGTGTCTGTGGACAAAGGAGAGGAAGCCAATTACCCTCAAAGTTATGGAGTCATTGATACATCCGGAACATTCATTATTCCTCCTAGTTATTCGTGGCTCGGAAAGCTCTCTGAAGGGAGAATTGCATACAAAATGTATAAAAACGGCTCAGTCGTTTATGGGTTTTTAAACCTGAAGGGAGAAATTGTAATTGAGGCACAATACACAGAAGCATTTGAATTTCACGATGGTCTTGCTTCATTTAGAATTGATGATAAAGAAGGATACATCGACATAAATGGAAAAATTGTTATTCAACCCAACTATTCAATAGCTGGGACATTCCGATACGGTACGGCATACGTGAGTATTGGGAAAAACAAAAAAGCACTCATTAATACCGAAGGTGAAATTATTTGGGGACCTGAAAAGGACAAAAACTGTTGGTAAGGAACTCAATGCCATTTCTGATGCACAGTAGAAAGAACTGT
>NVXP01000062.1 GCA_002733985.1 Fluviicola sp.
TGAATTTTTACTTTCCTTGGATATTGATTTTAGTCGATTGCCAATTAAGCGACCTTGGCTAAAAGCGATTGTGAAGCAGTTTAATTATGTTAAGATTCCATTCCCAGCTTTGCGACTTCGTGGCGGTGAGTTGGGTGGATCGCTTATCTATTTTTAGAATGAAGAAATTGAGGAGGGCAAATTATGTTGTATTGTCAGGTTTACTAGCTATTGCGATTCTAAGCATGAATGGAAATCTTAGCTTTGGCGGTGGACTGGGTGATATTGCTTATTTCGCTCTTGCCGGTGGAACTTTTCTCTTACTTGGAATCTTATTAATCGCACTGCGTAAATCTCATCAAATTCATTTGTCGATTCTACTAATTGCCTCGTCCTTGGTTTTACTCTATCTAATGTACGCGTGCACTATCGGGCGAGGAGCAGAATCAAGATGGGATGGAACCATTTTCTTTCAGTAAGGATAATTTTCACTATTAATCGCCCCACAAGAATTCGCAAAAAAGTGCTAGTGCTGCCCCGATTTCAATCTTCTGACTTTTTGAAATCGATAGAACTTCTAAAGAACAACTAACCCGATGTGTTTTCAAGCTACTTCAACTCCACTTTAAATTCAAAAGAAACAATGTTCCCTTCGCGTGGATCATCTGCCATTCCAAATTCTCGTCGGTCGACTTCTCCACTTCCCACGAGGACAGTTTTCGAACCTTCTTCTATTCTATGGATAAGTACTTTCAACTCCTTTTTTACACCAAGCATCTCAAATGATCCTGCCATTTCATACTCAAACTCCTTATCCGTTGGAACCAATTGTGAACCTTTGAATCGCATTGACGGGAATTTTTCCTCCTTCAAGTAATCATCGCCCATGATTGATTTATCTCTCATCCCCATGAAGGTTGTGAGATTTAAAACTGGGAGCTTGATGTCAAACGAAGAATTTGCTAAATCTTCCGTAAAATTGAATGATCCTGAAAATTCTTTAATCGCACCTTTGGTGACACTTCCAGCAGAACCAAGCTTGAATGAAACGAGTGAATTATCCTTCACAATTTCATGTTTGCCAGCAAGACCTTCAAATGAAACAAATGGAACTTCGATCTCTTCACCCTTATCATTCTTGGGCGTGATCGAATTCAATGTTTCTTGAACGGCTAATTCTTCTTCATTCACGAGCATTGGAGGAACAATCAGCCCTACAAGTATGATCACTACCAATACACTCATTGTTATAGGAGCCTGATGCAGCTCTTGTTCATCTTGCTTAGCGTACAAAACCGAATTCGCCAATGCAAAACCGATCAATCCGCCTATGTATGCTTCCACTCCACCAAACGATGCATTGATTTGTACTCCTGCAACGAGCAAACCTACGAATAGGGCTAAGCACAAGACATAAGTAAGTAACAAAGCCAAATTTTTCCGCTTCTTAACAGACCACATTTGTAGTACAAACCCACTGACAAATGCTCCGATGAACAAACCACTAATTACTTTCGCAAAGCGAAGATCGATCAGTTCAATGTTGTTTTCTGCAGCGAACATCCAAACCAAGGAAACTGCCAAAATTGTATGTAGGATGTGCTTGCTCCCTATTGTATTGTAAAAACTAGCAGCTAAAAACCCTGCTCCTACTAGAAAGACACCATATCCTTCAGCATTGAACGCTCCGATTAGAGCAGTTATCCCAACTAAAAGCGGCATGAGCGCATTCAGAACGGAGTCCTTCATTCCAAAGAACTTCTTCAAAAGCTGAAGCTTGATCCGTGCTAATTCATACATGACAATTCCTAAGAACGGGAGAACGAATGTTGCTTTATCACTGATATTGAAATTTTTCCCGAGGTAGATGAAGGAGTCGTTCCAGAAAATTGCGAGCAAAATGGCGAAAGAGATTATCGGAGGAAGAACCCGAAGCATCGGATTTTTTAGTTTCAACCATCGACTAATTAGAAAGTTCACTGCTAGCAATGCGATTAGTGCATATGACCAGGAATTTGCCAGCTTCTCGTTCTCAAAATCTGACTTTAGCAACATGGCAATCGCCGAGACGAAGAGTAAATGAAGGATGTCAATTTGTTCGAATCGACGTTTCTTTTGAATGACGAATGCCGCAACACCCAATAAAAGAAAGCTAAAAATGACTGAAAGACTCATAAGTAATGATTTGATATAGAACAAATATACTATTATTTACCTAGGTAACTACTTTAGATGAACTTAAATTCTAAGTTAACTAGAATTTGATCAATAATAAAGGTGTGAATTAGAATAGAAGACTATTTTTCAAGTCCAGTTTCATCACTTTATGAAAATACGGTGTCTGTAAATTGCCCTCCATGATCATCAAGTGATCCATTCGATGGCAATCCGAAGCAACGTAATCGATTGCGCCTGAATCAACCAAGCGTTGAGCTTGTTTTTTCACATCAGGACCATAATGTCCAGTGAGTGAATTTAGATTCAATTGGATTTCTATTCCTTTTTCTTGCCACTCAAGTGCTTTATCAACGCACCCAAAAAAGAAGGTATACCTCTCGAAATGGGCCAAAATAGGTTTGTAATTTTGGGTAAGCATCTCAAAGAAGAGCTCCTCAATTTTATCTGGCTTGGACATCATTGAGAATTCAAATAACAAATGATTATCCCCAAAGGTTAGAAGCCTTTCTTTTCGCTTCAAACGATCCATTAAACACTCGTCGAAGTAATATTCAGCTGCGGCTTCAATCTCGATTTTCAATCCTAAACTCTTAGCCGTTGAGCGAACTTCTTCAAGTCCTCCAAGAATTATTTCAGGTGTATTTTTATAGAAATCCCCCATGATGTGGGGTGTTGTGATTACTTTTTGGTATCCAAGACTTTCAAATTTCGCCAACATTGCGATTGTTTCGTCCATGTTACGCGAACCATCATCGATTCCAGGAATCAAATGGCTATGCATGTCAACTTTTAGCAACGATAGATCGACTGGTGGAAGCATTTCTGTACGACGACGACCAAAAAAACGATTAAAAATTCCCATTAGCGGTTCTCGTACATGCTTTCGTAGTAAGCTTTATATGAACCTGAGGTAATTTCCTCAATCCATTCTGAATTCGCCAAATACCAATCAACGGTAAGATCAAGTCCTTCTTCAAACGTTACTGATGGTCGCCAATTCAATTCAGATTCTAACTTAGAAGCATCAATTGCATAACGCATATCATGTCCTGCACGATCCGTCACGTATGTAATCAATTCCTCACTTTCACCTTCAGATCGACCCAATTTCTGATCCATCAAACGGCACAAATATTTCACCAAATCGAGGTTCGTCCATTCGTTCAAGCCACCAACATTATATGACTCTCCTATTCTTCCTCCGTGGAAGATTGTATCAATCGCACTTGCGTGGTCAACCACCCATAACCAATCGCGAATGTTATCCCCTTTCCCATAAATCGGAAGCGGTTTCTTGTGCACGATATTATTGATCATTAATGGAATTAACTTCTCAGGAAAATGATGGCTTCCGTAATTATTCGAACAATTCGACATTTTAACTGGAAGACCATACGTATGATAAAACGCTCTTACGAAATGATCAGATGATGCTTTTGAAGCCGAATACGGACTTCGTGGATCATAAGAAGTTGTTTCTTCAAACAATCCTTCTGCACCTAATGAGCCATACACCTCATCGGTTGAGACATGGTGAAAAACGTGATTATCTCCAGTCCAAGAATCTTTCGCTTGTTGCAGCAAATTTACTGTCCCAACAACATTCGTCATCACGAATTCCATAGGACCTTCAATTGATCGATCAACATGAGACTCAGCTGCTAGATGGATTACATCTGACACTTTGTATTGCTCGAAAGCATTCTTCAAATCTTCTCGATTGCAGATATCCCCTTTTACAAATGCATAATTTGGAGCATTTTCGACATCCGTCAAGTTTTTCAAATTCCCTGCATATGTCAACTTATCAAAGTTAACTATCCGGTAATTCGGGTATTTATTTACCATTAATCGTATGACGTGAGAACCAATAAATCCGGCTCCGCCAGTGATCAAAATTGTTTTAGAGTATTCCATAAGTATCTTCTTCGGAGGTATAACGAATTATAGGCTCCAATATTCTAGGTCATGAATCTTCGATCTAAAGATCCCTTTTACGTCAACAAAAACGCCTTTTTCATCTTTCAGCATTCCTTTGAAATCATCTTCAGTCAAGGTCTTGTATTCTGCGTGATTTACCGCTACGATTATTGCATCATATTCAGTTCCAATAACAGGAGTTAATGCCACGTCGTATTCGTGTTCCATCTCTTCAGATGAAGCATGCGGATCAACTAAGTCAACCGAAACTTGAAATGAGCGTAATTCTTTGATGATATCAATCACCTTCGAATTTCGAATATCGGATACGTCTTCTTTAAATGTTGCTCCCATCACAAGAACTTTCGCATTTTGAATGCTTTTTCCTTGAGCCAAGATCTTCTTCACCGTTTGTTTACCAATGTAGAACCCCATTGAATCGTTGACATAACGACCACTTGTAATTACTTTAGAATGGTAACCTGTTTGCATCGCTTTATGTGTCAAGTAATATGGATCTACGCCGATACAGTGACCTCCAACTAAACCTGGTGAGAATTTCAAGAAATTCCATTTCGTTCCAGCCGCTTCAAGAACATCATAGGTATTAATTCCTAGGCGATTAAAAATAATTGACAATTCATTGATCAAGGCAATGTTTACATCACGTTGCGTATTTTCAATAATTTTCGCCGCTTCAGCTACTTTGATAGAAGAAGCTCTGTGAACTCCAGCTTGAACTACTAGTTCATACGTTTTTGCAATATCCTCTAATGATTCATCGCAACATCCAGAAACAACTTTGATTACATTCTGTAGTGTATGTTCTTTATCCCCTGGATTGATTCTTTCTGGTGAATATCCTATCATGAAATCCTCACGGAATTTCAAGCCAGAAACTTCTTCAAGCACAGGAACACAATCTTCTTCCGTACAACCCGGATAAACTGTAGATTCAAATACAACGTAATCACCCTTCTTTAATACTTTACCAACTGTTCTCGTTGCGCCAATAAGTGGAGCAAGATTAGGAAGGTTGGATTCATCAATAGGAGTTGGAACTGCAACAACAAAAAACTGAGCGTCTTTTAAATCGTCGATATTTGCTGTAAACTCAATATCACATCCTTCGAATTCCGATGAGTCAAGCTCCTTGCTAGGATCAATGTTCTTCTTCATTAACTCAATGCGTTCTGCATTGATATCAAATCCAACAACTTTGATCGTTTTTGCGAATTCTAGTGCAATTGGTAATCCAACATATCCGAGTCCGATAACTGCTAGCTTCGCCTCCTTGTTGATTAACTTAGTGTACATTGAGTTGCTCATTTCTTACTGTATAAATTCGTTCTATAATTTCAACAACCTTGAGTCCTTCTAGGGCATTCGTTGTTGCTGTAGTTCTTCCTTTTAATGTATCGATTACGTTTTTGATCACGAAATTGTGATTCGCTGCTGATCCTTTGTAGGGACCATAATCATTTGCAGGGTTTGCTTCAGCCAACTCCGGCATTTCGTAATCCATGATATTACACACTTCGACCTCGTTCATGTATTGTCCGCCGATTTTCACGCTTCCTTTGCTACCGACAATTGTCATCGAGCTTTCGAGGTTTTGCATAGCAACCGCTGTTGAATAGTTTATGCAGCCCATTCCACCATTGATGAAATCGAAATTAACCAATCCTGAATCCTCAAAATCAGTTGAATTCGCATGTGTGAAATCTGCGAAGCGACCTTTTATGTCCTGAATATCTCCAAAAAGCCAGTACATAATATCGATGAAGTGCGAAAACTGAGTAAAAAGTGTTCCTCCATCAAGATCTTTTGTTCCTTTCCAACCACCAGCTTTGTAGTAGCGATCGTCGCGATTCCAGTAGCAATTTAATTGAACAAGGAAAATATCTCCGAGCAATTTACGATCGATCACTGATTTGATCCATTCTGAAGGCGGCGAATATCGATTCTGCATAACACAAAATACATTCTTCGACATCTGAAGAGATTTGAAAATGACCTTTTCACATTCATCTTTTGAAAGCCCCATTGGCTTCTCGCAGACAACATGTTTCCCTTTGGAAAGTGCAGTCAAACTTTGAGATGCATGCAAACCGTTTGGAGTACAAACATTTACAACATCAAATTCTAGATCAGAATTCATCAAGTCTTCCATTGTCGAAAAGAAAGGAACATCAAAATGATCTGCTCCACATTCTTCTTTTGTGCGCACATCTACCATTGCGATCAATTCACCTTCTTCTTCTCGGCGAATCATTTCTGCATGTCGTTTTCCTATGTGCCCTGCTCCAATAATTACGAAGCGAATTTTTTGTTCACTCATTCTTTTATTTTTTTAACTGTCCCTTCCTCAAGAAGGTATTTTTCTCCACTTCCAATACATGTCGCGTATCCAGAAGCATCAAAATCCAATCGTTCACCATACTCACTCATCCATCCCATTTGTCGTGCAGGATTCCCTACAACAAGTGCATAGTCAGGCACTTCTTTTGTAACCACTGCTCCGGCACCAATGAAGGCAAATTTCCCTATATCGTGTCCACAAATAATCGTTGCATTTGCACCAATGCTTGCTCCTTTTCGCACAACCGTTTCAGAATATTCTTCTTTGCGGTTTACTGCACTCCTTGGATTCGTAACATTGGTAAATACCATTGATGGTCCCAAAAACACGTCATCTTCACAGGTCACACCCGTATAAATTGAAACGTTGTTCTGGATCTTTACGTTTTTTCCTAAAATAACACCAGGCGATACGACTACGTTCTGACCAATATTACATGATTCACCGATCGTGCAATTGGGCATAATATGCGAAAAATGCCAGATTTTTGTTCCATCACCGATGTCGCATCCGTCATCGATTACTGCTGTGTCATGTGCAAAATATGCCATTAGTGTTTGATATATTTTTCAAAATTATTATGCTCTGTCTTTAACAGGTCATCTTGAGATAGCGACTTGAAATAATCGTATGTAAGTTTGAGTCCTTCAGCTCTATCAATCTTTGGTTCCCATTTCAACATCTCTCTTGCTTTGGTAATATCAGGTCGACGCTGCTTTGGATCATTGACTGGCAAATCTTTGTAAACAACTTTTTGATCCGTTCCGGTCAATTCAATTATTTCATCAGCAAAATCTTTGATCGAGATTTCTGATGGATTCCCAACATTCATTGGCATGTGATAGTCACTCAGAAGCAATCGATAAATTCCTTCGATCAAATCACTGACATAGCAGAACGATCTGGTCTGGGAACCATCACCAAAAATTGTCAAGTCTTCACCACGAAGTGCTTGACCAATAAATGCAGGCAACACGCGTCCATCATTCAGGCGCATTCGAGGTCCATATGTATTAAAAATTCGAATAATTCGTGTTTCCAAACCATGGAACGTATGATACGCCATCGTCATAGCTTCTTGAAAGCGTTTTGCTTCATCGTATACTCCACGTGGTCCAACAGGATTCACATGTCCCCAATATTCTTCCACTTGCGGATGTACCTCAGGGTCACCATATACTTCTGAAGTCGAAGCGATCAATACACGTGCATTCTTTTCCTTTGCCAGTCCGAGGCAATTGTGAATTCCTAGAGATCCAACTTTTAAGGTTTGAATCGGAATTTTCAAATAATCGATTGGACTTGCAGGCGATGCGAAGTGCAATATATAATCTAGTTCTCCAGATACATGAATAAATTTAGAAACATCATGGTGATGAAATTCAAAATTCTCAAGGGGAAAAAGGTGTTCGATATTCTTCAGACTCCCTGTAATTAGGTTGTCCATTGCGATAACATGATAGTCCTTTTTGATAAAGAAATCACATAAGTGCGACCCTAAAAATCCAGCAGCTCCAGTAATCAATATGCGTTTACGATCTTCCATTTAATTAAATTTTGGAATTACTGTTTGACGACCAATTGAGCTATAATAAAACCCAATCTCCGCCATTCTATTCAATCCATATATGTTACGTCCATCAAAGATCACCGGTTGCTTCAATCGCTCTTTCATTTGATCAAAGTCAGGGTTTCTGAATAATCCCCATTCCGTGGCAATCATTAATGCATCGCAATCGTCTAATGCTTCGTATTGATTCGTAGCATATTTAATCTTGTCTCCAACAACTCTTTTCACGTTTTCACTCGCTTCAGGATCAAACGCAATAATTTCAGCTCCAAGATTCGTCAATGCTTCTATCATATAAATAGCAGAGGCTTCACGAATATCATCCGTATCAGGTTTAAACGCCAAGCCCCACAGTGCTAATTTCTTTCCCCTTACATCTCCGAAATAATCTACAATTTTCTCAACTAACTTTAGCTTTTGCTTTTGGTTTACTTGAAGTACGCTATTGATAATCTCAAATTGATATCCATGATCACTACCACTTTTCACTAAGGCCTGAACATCTTTTGGGAAGCAGCTTCCTCCAAATCCAATTCCTGGATAAAGAAAACGCGATCCAATCCGAGCATCCGTTCCAACACCCAAGCGAACTTTATCTACATCGGCACCTACCAATTCGCAGAAGTTTGCGATTTCATTCATGAAGGTGATTTTCGTAGCAAGAAATGAATTCGCAGCATATTTTGTTAATTCTGCTGATTCTTCATCCATCACGATGAGCGGTTTATCATTGCTGACAAAAGGCTTATACAATTCTTCCATCGACTTAACTGCCCGAGGATCGGATGTACCAATAATCACACGATCTGGATTCATAAAATCATCAATGGCAAAACCTTCKCKMAGAAATTCTGGATTTGAAACAACCGCAAATTCAACTTTGGCTTTCTCCTTGATTCTTGCCGCTACTTTTCGCGCAGTCCCAACWGGAACTGTTGAYTTATCAACAATCACTTTAAAATCAGTGATCATTTCACCCAATTGGTCAGCGACCTCAAGAATGTAGCTTAAATCGGCAGAACCATCCTCACCTGGAGGAGTTGGTAGAGCTAGAAAAATAATTTCAGCTGAATCAACAGCTTCTTTTAGGTTTGTAGTGAACGAAATTCGTCCAGCAGCAATATTTCGTTGAAAAACCTTATCGAGATGTGGTTCATAGATCGGGACTTGTCCATTCCGCATACGATTGACTTTTTCTTCATCAATATCCACGCATATCACTTGATTACCTGTATCTGCAAAACAAGTTCCTGTTACCAAACCTACATATCCCGTCCCAACGACTGTAATTTTCTTCATCTATCTATTTGGAAATAAAATCTGCTACTCCTTGACAGATAAAATCTAGTTGTTCTTTATCCATTTCCGTATGAACTGGGAGTGAGATCACACGTTCTGTCAACCAATCAGTGACTGGTAGTTTTGTATCGGCGCTTCCAAATGCATCAAACATTTTTTGGCGGTGCGCTGGAACTGGATAATATATCATTGATGGAATCTGACGTTCAGCCAAAAATGCATTTAAAGCGTCTCGGTCAAGACCATCTAACGTTAATGTGTATTGATGAAACACGTGATTAGAATAAATATCCATCACTGGTGTTTTCACCTGAGGAAATTGTGCTAAAAAGTTTGTGTAGTGTTCTGCAACTGAACGACGAGCGCTGATGTAATTATCAAGTTCCCTCAATTTTATTCTCAAAACAGCTGCWKKAATACTATCCAATCGCGAATTACATCCAACAACATCGTGGTAATAGCGTCTGCTTTGACCATGATTAGCGATCATTCTCATTTTAGCAGCTAGATCATCATCGTTTGTGCACATCGCTCCACCATCACCAAAACAACCTAAGTTTTTAGAAGGGAAGAACGAAGTACATCCAATGTGCCCGATTCCTCCAGTCTTTTTTGTAGATCCGTCAGCCATTCGATAATCACTTCCAATTGCTTGAGCATTGTCTTCAATGACTTTCAAATCATGGCGATTAGCAATCTCCATGATCGCATCCATGTTCGCAGCTTGTCCATATAAGTGTACAGGAACAATCGCGACAGTTTTATCTGTGATCGCAGCTTCGATATCCGCTGGATCTATACAAAATGAATCTTTTTCAACTTCAACAAAAACTGGTTTCAAACCCAAAAGCGCCATCACCTCTGTTGTAGCGATATATGTGAAAGAAGGTGTAATCACCTCATCACCTGGTTTAGCACCAATTGCCATTAAAGCAATCTGCAAAGCATCCGTACCATTAGCACAAGGAATGACGTGCTTAACACCTAGATATTCCTCTAATTCTTTTTGAAATCCGACAACCTCAGGACCATTTATGAATTGCGCATTTTCCATAATATTCAGGATTGCACTGTCTACCTCTGGTTTAATTTTTTGATACTGGGTGGTCAAGTCGACCATTTGAATTTTTCTCATGCTAAGGATAACTTATTTAAAGCGACGTTAAAGATAATACTATTTCAACGATTGCCGATTTGAWTAATTGCAAATTATTGTCCTACAAAACTACTAGTTCTGATGACTCCATATTGTGCAACTCATCGACTTCTCATGTTAACTCACAGAAAAACAACAACATGAATATGATGGGTAACAATTTCTAAGGTAGATTAGCTCCAACCAAAAATCAAAAACAAAAATGAAAATACGCTTAAAATTCACGCTTGCGACTCTGGTTCTAGCCACCACAGTGGGTTCTGCTAGCGCTCAAGTTTCCAATGGAGATTTCTCAACAGCGATTAAAGCACCAAGAACGTTTAATCAAATCAATTTAGCCAGCGGATGGGATAACGCGAATGGTGGAACTACAGATTTTTATCATAAAAATGCAAGAAAGTGCTCAAACATGGGGACTTCAGACAATCGTTTGGGACAGCAAGCGGCTTTCAAAGGCGATGGATACGCAGGAATTATCACTTACCAAAATGACAAATCAACAGATTTAGGCGCTTCATTAAAGAGCATGTCTGCCGTTGAAGGTTCTGGATATGGAAAATACGCTGAATACTTAAGTACTAAGTTGGATGCATCATTAACAGCAGGTAAATCATATAAATTCACTTACTATGTAAGTTTGGCTGAAAATAGTGGTTACGCTGTCAGTGGTTTCGGAGCATACTTCTCCCAAGATGCATTGAATCAAAAGTCGAATGCATATATCATGGTGACGCCACAAGTAATCACGAGTAATGTTGTTGATTCAAAATCAAACTGGACTAAAATCAGTGGAACTTTTACCGCTAAGGGTGGTGAACAATATGTAACAATCGGTGTATTCAACAAGCCAGCTAGTTCGAAAGCAGTAGGTGGAGGAAACGGTGTAAACGGCATACGTGCTTATTACTTCGTGGATGGTGTAAGTATCGCTTCTGGAGTTTCAGAAAAAGATTCTGACAGAGATGGATTATCAGATGCTACGGAAGCTCAAATCGGAACGGATCCTAATAACCCAGATACTGACGGTGACGGATTAAATGATGGTGAAGAAGTGACTGGACAAGATAACGCTTCAACTACGGTTGTTGCTTCTATGACATCTGACCCTAAAAATGCGTGCGATCCTATCAAAACTGGTGGAGATTGTGATGCTGATGGCGATGGATTAACAAATGCGCAAGAAGCAAAGCTTGGTACAAATCCAAACAACGTTGATTCAGACGGCGACGGAGTGAATGACAAAATGGATGAATGTCCAATGATCCCAGGAACTGAAAAAGGATGTCCAGAAATTGACAACTCAGGAGTAGATACTGACAAAGATGGATTGTCTGATGCAATGGAAACTAAAATCGGAACAAATCCTAAGAATCCAGATTCGGATGGTGACGGACTGAATGATGGTGAGGAAGTACTTGGAAAAGACAGCCCATCAACTGAGCTAGTAGCATCGAAAAAATCTGATCCAAAAAACCCATGTGATCCAATCAACATTGGTGGAGATTGTGATTCCGATGGTGACGGATTAACAAATGATCAAGAAGCAAAATTGGGAACTAATCCAAACAACCCTGATACTGATGGAGACACTGTAAAAGATAAGGTTGATCATTGTCCACTTGATGCTGGAACAGTTGCAGCTGCAGGTTGTCCACTTGACGAAGAATTACTCGCTCAAATTAAAAACGCATCTGAGCACATTTACTTCAACTCAGGAAAATCTACCATCAAATCAGAATCATTCGCTGATTTAGATAAACTGTCTGCGATCTTCAAAGCTCACACAGAGGTAAAAGCCTCAATTGAAGGTCACACTGATAGCCAAGGAAATGATGAAATGAACTTGAATCTTTCTAAAGCCCGTGCGAAAGCAGTAAAAGATTATTTAGTTAAAAAAGGAGTTGATGCCAATCACCTTTCTTCAGAAGGATATGGTGAAACAAAGCCCGTAGCAACAAATGAAACATCTACAGGAAGAGCGAAAAACCGTCGAGTTATCGTTCAAACTACAATGTACAAAGCGAAGTAAGAACCTTGTTTAAAAGCCGTTCCTAGAACGGAAAGTCCCCTGACGTTTATGGTTAGGGGATTTTTTTTGACCTGTTTAATTCATCATAAAAAAGTCTAAATCCTGCTCAAATCCAATATTTGATGGTTACCTTCGTTTTTAATACTTACGTATACAAACATCTTGATGCTTACGCATCGGCTTATGAAAATTTTTATTCCCTCCGTTCTTTTTGCTTGTTTCCTGCTTGTTTCTTCATCGACACATGCACAGAGAAATGTTGCCGATTCCATTATCCCGAGCACTTGGCTTGTCGTACAATATGGAGGAGGATTCACCAACGCTGATTTAGCTGATCGTTATGGATACCTGAATCACATTGGGATTTTCGCAGGATACAAAACAAAAAAGAATTGGGTTCTTGGATTGGACGCAGCTTATATGTTCGGAAGTAAAGTGCGACTAACAGGGGTTTTCGATCACCTTGTTGATTCCAAAGGAAATATTACTGATCAAAATGGAGACATTGCTATCGTGCGTGCCCTTCCTCGAGGATTTTATGCAAATGCTGTTATTGGAAAAGTATTGCCGATTCTAAGTCCCAATCCGAATTCTGGAATTTATGTCAATTTTGGTGTTGGATATCTCCTGCACAAATTACGAATTGAAACGCAAGATCATGTTGTACCTCAGCTTGAATTAGACTACAAAAAAGGATATGACCGCTTGACGACAGGGATCAATACGAGTCAATTTATTGGATACGCCCTGATGGCGAATGACAGTCCAATTAATTTCTACGCAGGGTTTTATGCACAGCAAGGATTCACACACAATAAAAGAACGATTAACTTCGATACACCAGACATCCCAGTTTCTACTGATGTACGCTTAGATCTTCAATATGGATTCAAAATTGGGTGGATGATCCCAGTATACCAGCGACAACCAAAGGAATATTATTTCGACTAATGCATTTGCTTTACAATATTGGCGTCAGCGCATATGGTATTGCAATTCGAATTGCTTCACTTTTCCTTCCCAAAGCTAAAAAGTGGATCGCAGGTCGAAAGAAATGGCATTTATACCTTCCAGATTTAGAGAATGAAGAAGTTGTTTGGTTCCATTGTGCTTCCCTAGGCGAATTTGATCAAGGCTTGCCGTTAATGCACAAGATCAAAACTGAAACCCCCGACGTATTTCTTCTTGTAACTTTCTTTTCACCTTCAGGATTCGAACATTATCAAAAACGTGAGCATCATGCTGACTTCGTTTGCTATTTGCCTCTGGACACACCAAGCAATGCAAAGAAGTTTATCCAACACTTCTCGCCTACACAGAGTTTTTTCGTGAAGTATGAGTTTTGGGGGAATTACATTCTGGCAGCGAAAAAAAGCGGAAGTAAAATCTATAATGTCAGTGGGATTTTTCGTCCAAAACAGCGATTCTTCAAATGGTACGGCGGTTTTTTTAGAAAGATTCTTCAGCAGTTTGATCACTTTTTCGTCCAAAATGAATCTTCGAAGGAACTTCTAAACTCGATACAATTATCCAATGTGACAGTCACTGGTGATAGTCGTTTTGATCGGGTGATTGAAAATCGAGATAAGGCAAAAGACAACGCAATCATTCAACAATTTAAAGGAACGGATCAACTCATCATTATTGGAAGTTCATGGCCAGTAGATGAAGCGCTTCTGAATCCTTGGATCAATCGATCGAATCACAAAATTCTCATTGCACCTCATCAAGTAGATGACAAACATATAGAGCAGATCATTTCTGGCATTTCAAGAAAGGTTGAGCGTTATTCACGGCTTTCTGAGGGATCAGTTTCCGACTCTGAAGTATTGATTTTGGACACCATCGGACATCTTGCAAGTGCTTATAAGTATGGAACAATTGCCTATGTTGGAGGAGGATTTTCAGGGAGCTTGCATAACATTTTAGAACCTGCCGTATTTGGTTTACCAGTCATTTTTGGACCGAAGCACACTCGGTTTCCTGAAGCGCAAGCATTTATTGATGGAGGGTTTGGATTTTCTATTGAATCAACGACACAATTTGAATCGGCTTTTAATGAAATAAGCTCAGAATTGGATCTCATCAGTGAAAAAGAGAAAGCATTTGTGACACAAAGTGCAGGCGCTTCATTGAAAATTTACGACAAAGTAAATCTTTAGACCTTCCAAAAGATTCCATTAACTTAGGTCCAAATTAGACAATCATGAACTCGAACAGAGCAGTTGCATTATTATCTATCCGACTTGTTTTAGGCCTCATCTTCTTCTTTCAGGGATATGGTAAAATTTTCTCTTGGGGAGTAGAAAACATATATGAGTCTGAACTTTTCTTAGGTGCATATAAAGACCTGCTCCCAGATTTCATCATACATGGCACTGCCTATTACACATCATACATCGAACTTCTCGGAGGATTCATTCTACTTTTCGGGTTTAAGACGAATTATGTTCTATACGCCTTGGTATCTGTGCTTGTCATCGTGACATTTGGTCATGGGCTAGCAGAACCTATTTGGGACCTTTCTCATGTTATGTTTCGCCTAATTCTACTTGTAACGTTACTACTTCTACCTAGAGAGTGGGATCGTTTTTCTTTGGATCATTTGTTACGGAAAAGGAGCTAATTTATTCCCAACTCAACAATTTCAATTCCTCCCCATTTTTCTTATCGCCATAGTTCAACTGAACAGAACGAACGATTTGTTCAATGCTTCCCCATTTTGTGGACCGATTTGGAGAGAGAGCAATTATCTGTCGTGCAGGGATTTCGCCAATTGATGATCGAATTCGTTTGTAATCATTCGTTTTCTTGGAAATAGATCGTTCAGGAATCAAGGTGTAACCACCGTTCATTACCACCATTTGTTTTAGCAATTCTAGGTTTCCTCCTTCATAATTCCAATCATCGCGTTCGGTATTTAAACTGCAGAAATGAATCATTTGAGTCCTCAGGCAATTCCCTGAAGTCAATAACCACGGATGATGATTCCCTAAATCTTCGGTCGTCACTTCTTTTGCTTTCGATTCAGGTACAAACGCTAAAATCTCCTCCCGAAATAAAACAGATGTTCGCAACTTGGGATCGTTTACTGGTCCAGCTAAAATTCCGATATCGATCTTCTTTTGATCCAAGGCAATTAGCACATCTTCCGTTTTCATCTCCTCAATTGACAGTTGAACATCCGTCAAGACTGACTTCCATTTATTGAATAAATCGGGAACCATGTAATCAGCGACCGTCGGGATAATTCCGATGCGCACTCTTTCTCGATAAACTCCTTTTTGTTTTTCGGTCAATTCAGAAATTCGTCCATACTCGGAAAGTATATCTCGAACAATTGGAAGTAAAAGCTCACCAAAAGGAGTGAGTTCTAATGGCGACGTCGAGCGATCAAAAATTGCTGATCCAAGCGTATTTTCAGCTTTTTTTAATTGCATTGAAAGAGTTGGTTGTGTCACAAAGCATTTCTCGCTTGCCCGCTGAAACTGTTGTTCTTCACTCAACACTAAAATGTATTGCATTTGCTGAATCGAAATCATATAATTAAAATTTATGGTGAGATAAAAATAATCAATATTAATTATACTACATCTACCATATCTTTGATATATGAAAAATACAGCAACATATATAGAAGAATTAAATAGATTATTGGCGAGTTACCAAATTCATTATCAAAACCTTCGCTCATTGCATTGGAACATCAAAGGAAAAGACTTTTTTGAATTACATGTGAAGTATGAAGAATTGTATACACGTACCCTTGTGATTGTTGATGATTTAGCCGAACGCATACTTTCAATTGGTGAAACGCCCCAGTCCACCTTCAGTAGTTATTTAGTAACTAGTCCAATTAATGAGCTAGAGATGACACACGACGGAGCTACTGGAGTTGCATATATATTATCCGCTCAACAGGAATTATTGAAACAAGAGCGTTCGCTTTTGCACATTACTGGAGACGCGGATGACGAAGGAACAAACGCACTCATGAGCGATTTAATCCGAGAGAAAGAAAAAACGAATTGGATGTTCAAGGCTTGGTTAAACAAGTAGGAAAAATCCGTAATTTTGAGGCACCAATAATAAGTCAATGCGACCCGAAAACTATCAGGAGCATCAAGACATTGAAACAGTTCTCGGTAGCTATCGGGATTCATATTAATAAGTAAATAATTATACAAAATGGGAGTATTAGTAGGTAAAAAAGCACCTTCATTTAGTGCAGGAGCAGTAATAAACGGAGGAGAAATCGTTGAAGGTTTTTCTTTGGATCAGTACATTGGAAAAAATCCAGTTGTTCTATTTTTCTACCCGAAAGATTTCACATTCGTATGTCCTTCTGAATTGCATGCTTTTCAAGCAAAATTAGCTGAATTCGAAGCACGCGGAGCGAAAGTTGTTGCTTGTTCAACAGATACAGAAGAGTCACACTGGGGATGGTTGCAAGTACCAAAAAACAAAGGTGGAATTGAAGGAATTACATATCCTATCGTTGCTGATACAACGAAAACTATCTCTGACGCTTACGGTGTTTTAGCTGGTGAGTATGAGTACAACGACGAAATGGAAATGGTTGCAACAGGACCAATGATCGCATACCGTGGATTGTTCTTGATTGATAAAGCAGGAATTGTAATGCACCAATTGGTGAACAATTTCCCACTTGGAAGAAACGTTGATGAAGCATTACGTATGGTTGATGCACTTCAATTCTTCGAAGAAAATGGTGAAGTTTGTCCAGCGAACTGGCAAAAAGGTGATGACGGAATGAAAGCAAGCTTCGATGGAGTTGCTGATTACTTGGCTTCGCACTAAGAAATAAAATTTCTAAACTAAAAATCCCTCTCGATAACTTCGGGAGGGATTTTTTTATGGGAAAAATTCATTTTGAGATCACAATTTATTATGTCAAGTTCCCTCATATCTAAGAGCAATGTACCTTCCTCCTACCAAAATGACCCCGCCTTTGTAGTATTTGATATCGCCTTCAATGCTCCAACCTTTCGTTTTCTGTAAAAAGAAAAACCCATCCTCTATTTTAAACGGCTCCACTTCTGGTTGGTTTTGCAATCGATCAATTTCTTCATTTGTTAATTTAAAGGCGAAGTACATATACCAATCGGACGGGCCAGGAACTCCCCTTGATCCATTATCATAATATACGATATGATACTCAACGTCTTCAAACTGAAGGTTAGGCGTGTAATAGCTCTCCATGAACGCCAGTTTCTCCTTTTTACTCGTAAAACTCGAGCTAAAAGTGTTAGTCGTACGATCTTTATTGGAACTACAACCAAATAGCGCAATAACCATGAAAAGRTATAACACRCGYCTATAAACAGTTTYTTTTTKCACTGACATTCGTTTAAGGAAGTACAATATAGATGCTTATCTTCAAAAAGAATAATGCMTGTCYAAACTAAARCCTTCCTGTGAGCGACACTYAAACAACCGATCTGAGTAAAAAGTCAATTRGAGAAATACSCGTCTACAGCTTCGTAAACTTCTCAGAGTATGYTTCTCCCGACATCATYTCAACCTGAATGAARTACATTCCYGWATGAAGAGTTGAAATCGAAATTTCCTGATTGAATTCTAAATCGCTCAACAACACTTTTCCATTTAAATCAATGATTGATGCGCGTCGAACCTCAGCCCCTTCATTCTCATTCCGAACAAGTCGAAGTTTGTCTTGCGCAGGATTTGGAACGACTGAAAATGGTGAGAATGAACTTAACTCATCTTGAGAAGTCGTTAAAGCAGGAAGAAAACGATAAACTGTTGAAGGAGGAATCACTCCTCCCAAAGTTACAATAGTGTCATTGAGGTTAATGACATTGTCATAAAATGTGGGAATCGATGGATTTCCTCCCAAGATCAATTGATGACCTAGAATATCTCCACTACCACAATCAACTTTATGTACGAACGCAACGAACGAACCTGTTTCTCCTTCAAAATCAACTAAAGGTTCTGTAATTGATTTCGGACCAAAACGAATTTCAATGACATTCGTGGTTTCATACATCCACAATTGGAAATTCATGTAGTCAATTCGATTTCCATTCATGTCATTCGTTCCATCATAGAAACCTACATTGTTCCATTCAACTTTGCAAATTCTTGATCCGGCAGTCCCGAGCGTTTGATGTGAAATATTAGACAATGAAACAGGGCCGTCATCACCTCGATCAATAATATCAGCTCCATATGCGAACATATATGATTCATCTGGGTCAGAAAAACAATTACCTTTCTTCAATAAACCACCTAAACCATCTGAACTAAGTTGTATCGACGTGATTGGTTCACCAAAATACTCAAACGTAAACCCAATTGGAACGGTATATTCAGGATCATCCCATGTCTGACCATTATTAAGTGAAGTTGGAACAATTAAATCATTGTATCCGCCTGGAAAGGCAGAAAAAGTATAGGTTTGACAAAATGACAATGAGACCCAGCCAATCGCCAATAACAGCGTGAAAATTTTCATAGGTTGATTTTTGTGGTTAAACGATGACTTAATTTACGTCAAAAAATTGAATTTCATCTCCTATTGAAAAAATTTAACTATAATTCGAAAATTGAAATTGAAATCAAATCATGGGAAATAATACATACACAGTCTATCACAATAACCGATGTTCAAAGAGTCGTTGTACACTCGCTTATCTTGATAACAAAAAGTCTGATTACGAAGTAATTGAGTACTTAAAGAACCCACTATCGGCGGATCAACTAAAAGAACTTCTTGTTCAATTGGGAATCCCAGCAGCAGAGCTTATTCGAAAAGGAGAACCTGATTTTAAAGAGCATTTCAAAGGAAAAGAGCTTAACGAACAACAATGGATTGAGGCAATGGTGAACTACCCGAAATTGATCGAACGACCGATTATTGTGAAAAATGGAAAAGCGGTGATTGGACGACCTACGGAAAGGATTGAAGAGCTGGGGTAGACTCGCTGCGCTCTTAGATTATCAGATCGCTGCGCTATTAGAAACGGCTGCGCCTTTGGATTGGTTAGACCTTCTAGACAAAAGACTGATGTTGATTGTAGGGAGGAATGGTTGGAAGTTATTCGAAATCAACCTTCGATCCAAGTGTACCGAACTCCAAAGATCTAATTGAAGAATCGAATTTTTACGTAGTAAATTGCAAATCCAGTTAAGAAGATGATGCCCAACCAGCTCAATATTCGTAACCATAATTTTGGTTGATCTTCTTTTTTCAAATGACTTCCTGTGACTAGTTTGTAGTTCACAATGGCAATCACTGGAGCGATTAAAAAACTCATCGTCGTTGCTAGATCCACAAGGCTCTTGAGCTGTGTACCTAAAAAGAAAATGATTCCGAACGATCCTAGAGCGACAATTAGCAGGGAAGCAATGTAGATCTTACTCGACTCCTTTTTAGAACCTTGATGTTGGACGTCGGCTTCTTTCTGGAAAAGTAGAATTGAACACCTCTCAATACTTCGGGCATATCCATCAAAAACCGTGATACACGTTCCAAACATAATGGAGAAACCAGCTATCGCAATGATTATATAACTCCAATCACCAATAAACGCAGTAAATAGCCCGACAATATCACCTGCAAATGCTGCAGAACTTTCTGGTAAGGTTTGTCCTGTTCCGAACAAAACATTCGCTCCAAGTGTGATGAAACAGACCGCAAGAACGGCCGTAACGATGTAACCGAAATTAAAGTCAGCTAGCGTTTCTTTCATTGTAGGTTTGTATCCTGTTTGTTTGATTCGTGCGATCGTCCATAAACTACTCCACGCACTCAAATCTACAGCAGTTGGCATCCACCCCATCAGGGCAATAATGAACAACATGCTTTTATCAGTAAAAATTTCTGGAGCAATAAAATCTTCCTTCATTGGTGCAGCTCCTTTCACTAAGGCCAAAAAGAACGCGAGCAACGTCGATAAAAGCAAAACGACTCCAATAATTTTCGTCAGTGAATCCAGAATTTTATACTTCCCCGCGATGAGTATGCTCGTGCAAAAGATGAACAAAAAGACTGTCGCCCAGATTCCCCAAGATGAAATTCCGAAGAGGTTTTGAAGAAACCCTGAAGTCACAGCTCCAACAGCTCCGCAAACGAAGAACATACTGCCAATCGTAATCAAAAAATAGAGCCAAATCATCCATTTCCCTACTCGCTTGTATCCATCAATGATTGTTGTTCCTGTCGCATTTGCATAACGACTTCCAAATTCAAAAAAGGGATACTTGAAAATGAGAGCTGCAAGAACAAACGGCAGAAGTGCAAAACCAAAATTTGCTCCTGCTCGTGTACTTTGAACCAAATGTGAAACACCGATTGCGGTGCTTGCAAACAAAATTCCAGGTCCGAGAGTTTTAATAAAGTTTGAAATACGTTTTTTGTCTTTCATGATCAGAAAAGGAATAGCGCGATTAAATAAATGGAAGCTCCAATCAACATCATCGCGAGGGTATAAGGCAAAATACTTTTCGCTTTTAAACCAGTGATCCCAAGAAGAGGCAATGCCCAAAATGGCTGAAGCATATTCGTCAATTGGTCTCCATAGGCAAGTGCCATGATTGATTTCGGTAAACTAATTCCTAATTCCATTGCCGATTGGATAATAATCGGTCCTTGAACGAGCCATTGTCCTCCTCCGCTCGGGACGAATACATTCACAATTCCAGCACTGATGAATGAGTAGATTGGAAACGATGTAACCGTTGAAACCTCCACAAAGAAATCGGAAAACACTTGAATCAGCCCAGAGCCAATCATCAAGCCCATGATTCCAAAATATAGAGGAAACTGAATCAAAATTCCCGCTGCACCTCTTATCGCTTGATCAATTGCCTTCAGAAATCCATGAATGTTCGAATGCAGTAAAAGTCCCAATCCAAGTAACATGAAATTGATGAAATTCGGTGTAATAAATCCTAGCCCAACTTTGGCAAAAAGACTGATCGCGATATAGACAGCATAAGAACACAGTAAAATTCCAATGCCCCGAGAAAACCAAGGCGAACTATCGAGGTTTTTTCTTTTTTCCTCGTCAGGCTCTGAAACCTCCGAAGTTTTGACCTTCGGTAACATTCCAGATTTCGTTGAGCGTTTCCCTAGCCAATACATGAAAACGGGTAGGCAAATCACAAGAAGCAACATGACAACAAGGTTCATCGTCCCGAAAACTGTTTCAGAAAATGGAATTCGATCAGGAAGAGTAGCAAGTTGTTCAGGTGATAAAATTCCATCCATCAAAGATGTTATGTGCCCCGGTTCGGCGGCTTTAATTGGAGCGGATCCTGAAATCCCTCCATGCCACACCATCAATCCACTGTATCCAGCTGCGCCAATCAGTGCATAATTGAGTTTGATATTATTCTGAGCTGCTCGCTCACCGACTTTCCGAGCTAAGATTGCCCCGAAAATCAATCCCAATCCCCAATTGAATAGTGACACAAGAACGGTTAGAAGTGTAACCGTAAATGCTGCGGATGAAGTATCGTTGCAAAATCGTGTCATGTAACTCATGAACCGATCAACTGGCTTTGTGAGCGCAACAGCATGACCAAGAACGAGCATCAACATCATTTGAATCGCGAAAGCCAATAAGGATTGTCCCCAAAGACCATCGTACCAGAAACCGAGTAATTCAATTCCCCGTGAACCAGTTCCTAAATCTGACTCCGTTAATGAAAAAGCGAGAAAAAAAGTGACAATTGTGATGAGGATTGCAATAGTAAATGGTGTGGGCAGAAAGTTCTTGAAGATTTTCTCTATACCGTTAAGCAATTTCATAGAAGTAGTTTCGCAATTAATCCTTGCACGAAAATAAGAAACAAACCCATTCTAACGCACTCAGCGACACTTTGAGGCACAAAAAAAGCGGTCTTGCGACCGCTTTCCCAGAGAACAGGCGTTCTCTGTTAACCTAACCTAACCACTATTCGAATACTATAGACGAAAAAATGTGCCAAAACTTACGAAATCAATAAAATTCCGACGAATTGCACCATATTTTCGATAAATGACACCTTTCTCATTTACTGACTGTCATAAATTCAGTCCCAAAAAAGTATCTTCACTCAAAATATGACACTTCTTGAAGAACCTTATCTCACTTATTGCCTGCATTATAGTCTCAGCAACACTGCTTCAGACGCGATACACCTATTCTTACTTCGATAAGAGTTATCCAATAATGATTACCAATTGGGATGGTTTGGGGTATTACATGTACCTGCCATCAGGATTTATCTACAATGACTTCTCAAAATTAGAATGGCTTCCCAAAATGGAAGAGAAATATCACCTTTCTGATGGAAACTTCTACCAAGCCCACAAAGCTGACAATGGAAATTACGTGAATAAATACTTAGGAGGTGTTTCTATCATGCAAGCACCGCTTTTTGGAATTGCCCATGTGATTGCGTTAAATTCGGATTATCCAGCAGATGGTTTTTCCCCACCTTATCAATATTCCTTGGCTTACGGCGCACTTTTCTATTGTCTTCTCGCCCTGTTCATGCTGCGCAAAATTTTGCTTCGCTACTATGACGATTTGGCAGTGTCAATTAGTTTGATCTTACTTTTTCTGGCATCAAATCTTGTTCAATACATGTCCGTCGATGCAGGATTAAGCCATGTCTATATTTTTCCATTGTATGTTCTTATTCTCTACGCAACCATTAAATGGCATGAAAAACCCACGCTCATCTGGGCTGCTTCCATTGGATTAATCATCGGCTTGGCAACAATTTCGCGACCAACCGAAGCGATCATGCTTTTCATTCCACTGCTATGGAATACGCAATCCAAGGAGGACAAGAAAGAAAAATGGGCACTTGTAAAGAAGCATAAGAAGCACATTTATGTTGCATTCGCATTTGGGGTATTGGGTGTATTGCCACAATTGATTTATTGGAAGATGACAGCTGGAACCTTCATCCACGATGTTGGCAGTAGTTGGCGGTTCTTAACTCCTTTCTTTCGGGTTTTATTTGGCTGGGAAACAGGTTGGTTCATTTACACGCCTGTGACCATTCTATTTATTGCTGGATTTTTCTTTATGAAAAACATGCCATTCCGACGATCAGTTATCATCTTTTGTTTACTAAATATTTGGATCGTTATTTCATGGGCTGATTGGAAATATGGAGCAACCTACTCTACTCGTGCACTCACGCAGAGCTATGCAATATTCGCCCTCCCCTTGACAGCAGTAATCCATCACATTCTACAAAAAAAGTGGAAGTGGTTCTTGATTCCTGTGGGCGCATACTTAATTTTCGTCAACCTCTTTCAAATCGGACAATACAACGATGGAATCTTGCATGCGCGAGACATGAATCGCTTATTTTATGGTAGAATTTATCTGAACAGCAGTCCAACAGCAATTGACATGAGTTTATTGGATACAGATGAAGTTCTTGACGATGAATCCGGTTATAGCGAGAAGGTTATCCATCAAACAACGGAGCCAACACCTATTAATGAGACACCCTTTTTCAGCACTAAAATTGAAGGAAAAGGTGATATCTGGTTAAAAATAACTGCAACAATTAAAGCCGATAATGGTTTTTACTCGAGTTATCTTGTGTGCAGGTTAGGGAATCAAAAATGGCACAAAAAGAACCGAATTCGTTTGTTCAATGTCTACTGTAATGAAGGGCAATCCAATTACTATGAGTTCTATTATCACGTTCCCAAAGAAAAACAAAACACTGCTGTTGAGTTCTTCGTTGAATCTGAATTTGATTTCAGTGGGGTTTTGGAAAACCTCACGATTGTTCAACTCTCTAAATGATACTTTCTAGGATGATCTTTTCTGTATCTTCGTCTCATGACTTTTGATGAACAAATGATGTATCGCTGCCTACAATTGGCTGCTTTAGGAAGAGGAAATGTTGCTCCAAATCCAATGGTTGGTGCAGTAATTGTTCACGAAGGAAAAATTATCGGTGAAGGCTATCATCAACAGTTTGGAGGGCCACATGCAGAAGTAAATGCTGTGAACGCCGTTCAGCAAGTCGAATTGCTCTCAGAAAGCACGATCTATGTCACGCTTGAACCTTGTTCTCACTTTGGAAAAACACCTCCTTGTGCTAATCTATTAGTAGAGAAAAAATTTAAACGCGTTGTTGTTGGAACCTTGGACGTACACGCAAAAGTCTATAAAAAAGGAATTAAGCGATTGGAGGATCATGGCATAGATGTGACAGTTGGTATTTGTGAAGAAGAATGTCAAGAATTGAATCGAGCGTTCTTCACTTTTCATGAAAAAAAACGTCCTTTTGTATTACTTAAGTGGGCACAAACGAACAATGGATTACTGGATAATTCTAAAGGAAACCCAGGGGAAATAACGTGGATTTCTGCGCATGAAACGCAAGTCAAGGTGCACCAGTGGAGAAATGAGTTCCAATCGATTATGGTCGGGAAAAATACAGTTATCAATGACAATCCATCATTAACAATTCGAGCTATCGAAGGGAGAAACCCGATTCGAATCGTTCTGGATAGTCGAAACGAAATCCCCTCCACATCCTCAATACTCAGCTCTGCCGCAGAAACAATTGTATTCAACTTAGAGAAAAATTCAAGTCAAGACCATCTTAATTTTGTCAAACTACCCGAACTATCCCCAAAATTGATACTAGAATCGCTTTTTGAACAGCAGATTCAATCCGTATTAATTGAAGGAGGGAAAAAAGTACTTCAATCCTTCATTGATGCCAAGCTCTGGGACGAAGCGCGAATTATTACTGGAAAATCTTCCTTTGAATCTGGAACTAGCGCTCCCGAGATTAATGGACAAAAGATCAAGGAAGAAGTCTTTTTTGGTGATCACATTTCCTATATTCGCCCACTATGATCCCATTGCTACTTTCCGTATTAAGTTCCAGCTTAATTTTCGTCATCTTCAAGCTTTTTAAACGATATGGAATCGACACATTTCAAGCCATTGTCGTTAACTATTTTACCGCTTTTACGATTGGGTTCACGCTCTATGGTCACACTTGGAATCCAGCTTGTCTGGAACAAACCAGCTGGATGTATTTCGCTGGAATCTGCGCCCTTCTTTTCATTGGTCTATTCTTGATCATGGGAAAAAGTTCACAGCTCAATGGAGTTGCTTCAACCTCGATTGCAGTTAAAATGAGCATGGCCATTTCATTAATCTTCATGATCATTGGCTATGGAGAATCAGTTACGTTATTAAAAACTATTGGAATTGGTCTTGCCTTTGTTGGTGTTTATCTCGTTTCCAAACCTTCTAAATCGGAGAGCAATCAAACTTCAGCCTTGTGGATGTTAATTGTCCTCTTTTTTGGTAGTGGTGCGCTTGATTTCATCTTAAACTATGTTCAAAACACCCAACTTGATCTACTAAAGGATTCACTTTTCTCAGCAATAGGATTTGGGCTTGCAGGAATACTTGGACTGAGCATATTAATCGTTCGGTACATCCTTGGAAAATCAAAATTCCAGTTCAAAAACATTATCGCAGGAATCATCCTCGGAATTCCCAATTACTTCTCGATTTATCTTCTTCTTCGATCCTATGAAACAACAGGATGGGACGACTCAACTGTACTCGCTATTACGAATGTATCAGTCGTTCTCCTCTCAGCAGTTATTGGATTTACAGCATTCAAAGAATCAACCACTACGCAGAAAATCATTGGATTGGTTTCAGCAGTCCTTGCGATTTGCGTACTTTACATAGCCAATTAAGCAAGCATGAAAATATACCCACTTAATTCAGGAAATTTTAAATTGGACGGCGGAGCGATGTTCGGTGTAGTTCCTAAATCACTCTGGCAACGAACAAATCCAGCGGATTCAAACAACATGTGTGATTGGACAATGCGCTGTATGCTCATCGAAGATGGAGACAGATTGATCTTAATCGACACAGGAATCGGTGACAAGCAAACCGAAAAATTCTTTTCATACTATTATTTATCTGATGAAAACAGCTTAGAGCCGAATCTCAATGCTCTTGGTTTTTCTACGGATGACATCACGGATGTTTTTCTGACTCATTTGCATTTTGATCACTGCGGAGGAGCAATTAAATGGAACAAAGACCGAACTGGATTCGAGCCAGCTTTTAAGAACGCCTATTATTGGAGTACTGAACAACACTGGAAGTGGGCGACGGAGCCAAATAATCGGGAAAAAGCATCTTTCTTATCTGACAACATTCTTCCTATTCAGGAAAGTGGACAATTGAAATTTGTGGAACGAAATGGTGATTTCACCAAGAATGTCTTCCCGAATTTTGACGTGCTTTTTGTTGACGGTCATACGGATAGCATGATGATTCCGCACATTCAATACAAAGGAAAGACACTTGTCTTTATGGCAGATTTACTTCCGAGTGTTGGACATATTCCAATTCCTTACGTGATGGGATATGATACACGTCCATTGATCACCTTAGAAGAAAAGGGGCAGTTTTTAACAAAAGCAGCCGACAAAGAGTTGATTCTCTTCCTAGAACACGATTATATGAATGAATGTGCAACCCTGCAACAAACGGAAAAAGGCGTTCGACTAAAAGAGACCTTCCGATTTAAGGACCTATTCTAATAATTTATACCTATTTTCATTCGCTCAAACATCAACTATGGACAAGTATTTACTGGATATTCTCAAAGAAAACAACACGATTATTATACCGGGATTAGGTGCTCTCACGATCACCAATAAAGAAACTGGTGAAACGATGTTCATGCCATATTTGCAGCACGATGACGGAAGATTTGCTGCATTTATTGCCGAAAAAGACGGAATTGACGAGTCTGATGCGAAAATCATGGTAGCGAAGTATGTCCGTGAAATTCAAGCAGAACTTGGAAAAGGAGAATCGTACTCGATGTTTGAACTCGGTACTTTTGTGAAAGCTAATGACGGTGATATTGAGTTCACTCATTGGTCGAATTTAAAAGCAAAGGAGGAAGAAGTTAGTGTAGCACCCGTACTTGAGGAAACAGTTATTGCTGATGAGCCAATTGTAGAACCAGAAATTATTCCTGAGCCGGAAGTTGAACCAACTATAGAACCTGAGCCAGAAATTATACCTGAGCCAGTTGTCAAATCTGAGCCTATTGTAGAACCTGAGCCAGAGCTTAAGGAAATCGCTACACCAGAATTTGATGCAGATGAAATTGAAATAAAAAACACGATTGAAGAAGCGTTAGAAAGCACTTCTGAACCAGAAGTAACACCGATCATAGAAGCAATTGAAACACCAGAAATTCCAAAGGAAATCATCCCGGAAGTTGCTCCAGAACCCGTGGTAGAAAAAATCACTTCTGCTGCTGCAGCTGCATCCTTAGGAGGCCTATCCGTTCCAGAAGACGAAATTATCGATTCAGAATTACCTAAAGAACAAGGTGTAGGTCTAGGTGAAGAGCAAAAAACCAAGGACAAACCGACTCCGAAATTTTGGATTACAATGATCGTAATAGCTCTACTGATTATTGCTGGCGGTGCTTATATCGGGAGAAATTACCAAGAGTTGAAGCAACACATTCCGTTTTTAGCAGATGCTAAGGAGGATGTTGATTCTTTTAAGAACAAAGGAGCGGAAAGTAGTGATGAAGTTGACAGAACTTATAAAGGTGGCACCTCTACGGAAGATGGGGCTGATGACACTGAAGGTAACTCAGCGGAAGAAAAAATAGAGGAAGTAATTACTGCTGAACCTGATCCGATTGTAGAACAAGAACCTATTTCAACACCAATTGTTGCATCATCTAGCGGACCTTACCATATTGTTGCGGGTGCATTTTCCTCAGTGGACAATGCAAATCGTTTAGCAGAAAACTTCAAAACACAAGGTCTTCCTGCAACAGTGATTAAAAATGGAAGCTTGAATGCCGTTAGTATGCAATCTTATGCAACTTCAGAACAAGCGAAGGCAGATCTTAACAAGATGAATAGTATCGCGTCAGGCGCTTGGATTTTGTATAAACAATAATGCTTATTGATAATACAGGAAAAAGCATACACGCATGAAGTTTCTATTTGCACTCTGTCTCGTTAGTACCATTTCTTTTGGTCAAAAGGAACAGGAAAAAAATAGCCTAATGACAACCTATCTTGGAACATATATTAATGGCGAAGTTAAACTTGATTTTAAAGAAGAACAGGCCGCTCCTATAATCAGTACTTGGAATGAAAAAGGTCAATTTCTGTCATCAGAGAGACTAGATTCAATAGGAGGTGATCCTTTCGATGCTTTTGTTTACACCTATAATACTGACGGCTCAATAAAGTCATACGTTAATTGTAGTGGAGATCGAAATGAAATATTGTACTATGTGGAATACGAGTACGACCTAAAAGGAAAGAAACTTAAAGAAATTTATTGTAATTCTCAATTCAAGTGTGACTCATATTGGCAATATTCATATGATTCTTTGGGAAATTTAATTAGTGAAACACTTTTACAACAGGATCAAATTCAAAGAAAGCACACAATTAAAATTTCATACAAAGATTCGACGATCCAGCAAAAAGAAATCAAACATTATGAAGGTCATATATTAGTCGTTCATCGAATGGAAACATACAGAAACGATTTATTGACAATAAAGGAA
>NVXP01000063.1 GCA_002733985.1 Fluviicola sp.
TTAGGATATTCTTACTATAATAAATTAAAATAGCTCGTTTTAGGTAAATGGGAGTAATTATGGCCACAGTGAATACAAACGAATTTCGTGGTGGACTCAAACTGCTAATAGACGGCGACCCATGTAGTATCATTGAAAATGAGTTCGTTAAACCAGGCAAAGGCCAGGCGTTTAACCGGGTAAAGATTCGCAATCTGATGACTGGGCGCGTTATTGAGCGTACCTACAAATCAGGTGAATCAGTGGAGGCAGCTGATGTTGTCGATACTGATATGCAGTTTCTCTACAGTGATGACGAATATTGGCATTTTATGGTGCCGGAGACATTTGAACAGATTGCTGCAGACTCAAGCGCCGTTGGCGATGCGTCAAAATGGTTAAAAGGTCAAGAAGACTGTGTGGTCACATTATGGGAAGGCCGACCAATTTCGATTACTCCGCCTAATTTTGTCGAACTCCAAATAACGGACACTGATCCAGGTGTACGTGGAGATACTTCGGGTGGTGGCGGTAAGCCGGCAACTTTGGAAACAGGCGCAGTAGTGCGTGTCCCATTATTTGTTGATCTTGGTGAAGTGATTAAGGTTGATACGCGAACTAGTGATTATGTCTCTCGCGTTAAGGCTTAGCTCTGTTATCGCCACATAATTTATTGCAGCAAGATTGGCGGCCGAACGCCTCCCAAGCTGCGCGCCGACTACGTGCGCAACTCTATAAAACGATACGAGATTTTTTTGATCAACGAGATGTGCTTGAAGTTGATACGCCGATTCTTTCTTCAGGTGCATCCACAGATCCAATGTTAGATCATTTGTCCTGCATTAACACAGGACAAAGTTATTATCTACAAACGTCACCAGAATTTGCAATGAAGCGTTTGCTCGCAGCGGAAAGTGGCTCTATTTACCAGATCTGCCGCTGTTTTCGAGCAGGTGAATCAGGCCGACGTCACAATCCAGAATTCACCATGCTCCATATTCTCCGCTCTTTGAGACCAATAAAAGCGAATAGTAGKTGGGAAGAATTCATCGATCACATCCGAGTTAATCATCTCGTCAACATACGCTTTGTCTTTAKCTAAGACTAAACCAAAGCCTTGTTGCTTCCACATAACACAATCCGATAAATTTTGGCTGAGTTCTGTAGAATTATCATAGTTTGTTAATTTCCAATCCTCATTATTTTCAGTAGGAAGGGAATCTGACTTCATTAGTTCACATAAGGCACTCCAGTTTTGATAGAACTTTTGCAGCTCAAGAATCTCAAAAAAACCAACACGTACTTCCGGCATTTCTAATTCCTTTGGTTTTATTTGACGGTTGAAAGCTGTTAACTTCGAGATCAAGGTCAATTCTTCTGTATCAACACTAACTTCAGCAGAATTTTTAAGAACATTTTTAATTCTAAGCTGAGTAAAGTAAGCGGTTTCTTCTAAGTTCGCTTCTAGCTCATTTCTCAAAAAATTAATTACGTCATCGTCTTTCGAAGAGGAGGAAAGTTCCTTTATTTCTTTGTAATTCATCAATCGGATGAGAGGGCGCTGCAATCGATCCTTGTTGAATTTGGCAAGAGCCGCTAAAAAATCACCTCCATTCGTATTATGAGATAGGATCGCACCTTTCATGACGTAATCAAAATCGAGTGAACTCCGAGTATATTTCTTGACTACGTCATTGTGATCTACTGAAAATTCAAGTTTGAGTCCTCCTTCGGCTTTGAAATGATCATAATTCATAAGCGAGTACACTTGAAGCACGACAATCGTTAACAGTAGAATCGTACCAGCGAGAAACAACTTCTTTTTTGACATAATAGTGATGAATGCTTCGGTTAAATTAAATCGTTTTCGAAAACTCGATCAATTTCTCCGCGAAATTCTCCCAAGAGTTCTCCATTTTCTCGGCAGCAATGCGATCACTCATCTTCTCTTTCATTGACTCTTTGAAATAGCGAGAGATAGCCTCTGAAATAGCTTTTGGCTCTGGCTTAGGAACAATCAAACCATTGGATTCGTGGTGAACGCTTTCTTTCAACCCACCCACATCCGTAGCGATGATCGGTAAATCAAAATGATGTGCAATTGCTGTAATTCCACTTTGCGTAGCGCTTTTGTAGGGCAACATGCAGACGTCACTTGCGGAGAAAAAATCCGAAACCTGATCGTCAGAAATATAATCAGTGAATAAATGAACGCGTTTGCTCAAATTCTCTTTGTCAATTATCTCTTGGTAAGGATCGAAGGAACCATAGATTTCACCTGCAACGATTACCTCAAATGAATCATCCAATTTTGAAAGCGCCTGAAGCAACAAGTCCAAACCTTTGTATCCTCGAATAAATCCAAAGAACAATAAATAATTCTTATCCGGATTGAGTTTTAATTTCTTGAGCGCCGCATTTCGATCTTGTTTCTCTCCAAACTGATTGTAAACAGGGTGATCTATCCGTAAATACTTCGCATCAGGCTTCAAGGACAATAGATCCTTCAAAACAGCATCACTCATGACCACGAAGCCTTCGTTTTGTTTCAGGAAATAGTTGTTTGATCCTTTGTCAAAAAAACGTTTTTCGTGAGGAATCACATTGTGCAGAATCGTTATTCGTTTCGTGCCCTTTGTTAATCGTTTGTGAACAGCCCCAACTGAAGGACCGAAGAACGTCATCCAATATTGACTAATCAGCAAGTCTGGTTGAAATTCATTGATTCTCTTGGCTGACCTTCGGAAGGTAAATGGGTTGATCGTATCTAAATCACGTCGCGCTGGAATCTGATCAGCATTATCATCATCCGTGACAAATTGTGTTTTACCCGGAAAGAGAAAATTTGGATATTGACGTTTAAAGGTATACGCTTTTAATTCATTCTCTTTCTCCAATGCTCGATAAAGCATGGCTGAGAATTGTGCAATCCCACCTCGGTAGGGATAAAAAGCTGAAAAAAGAGCGATTTTCATACCTGCGAAATTACGAGAATTTCAAGATTATCGTGTGATTATTCAATTCCTGTTGAAACGAAGCGGTAATAGCATTCAGTTCCTTCGTTTAGGTAAAGTTGGGATTGCGCATTGATTTGATAATGTAAATCGCGTTCGTACTTAATGATCAAACCAATATCTTTCGCATACATTTCGTAACGATGCACTGAATCAATGATAGAATTGAATTGCTCCTGCTCTACCACCAGCGTAGGATCGAAGGTCACATTATCAATTAGTGTATCGCTATGAATATCTCTGTAAAAGCAATTCTGCTCAGAATATTGATTGTATGCATTTGCGTCCCAATTTTTGTTTTGAGTTGGTGCAAAAACGAGTTTTACTACGCGTTGATTTTCTTCGATTAATTCCGCTCGAATGCCGTCAATGAGTCCTGTCCAAAGATCTTGAAGAATCCAAGGGTCATTTTCAGTCAGGCGAACAGAACGTTTGAACTCTCGTGCCGTTCTTCCTTGATTATCGACAAACGTGTCTGCCCAGTAGGTTTTCAGCTGATAAATTAATGTATCATGTTGATTGAGGTTATCGTCGTGGGAAATTTCAATAACATCGTAAACGACATATCGCCCTTTTTCCATTCCGAAATACTCGTGATGAAATTCCGGCACAGGATTCTTATCACAACTGAACAAAGCAGCTGAAAGAATGAGAATCAAGAGGTGGAAGTAGTAGAAGTTCTTTGTCATCAATCTATAGACGTTGTAATCGTGTTGGGAGTTGTCTTATTCATTCGGATTGATTCCCAAGCGCTTCAATTCAGTCATTTTCTTTTTAAGTTCCTTTCCTTGTAGAATGCGCCCATAGTAATAGTACTGTCTCCCTTCTTCCTTACCCTTCGTACTATATCCAATACACCATCCGTGACGCTGACCATTTTTATAACGCACAAGGGACATCCTCACACCACCCGCGTGATAGCTTTCCCAAACTCCAATTTTCTTACCGTTCTCGTATCCCCCGGAGTTTTTCGTTTTTCCATTTTCGAAGTACTCTTTAAATTCTCCATGCAATTGGCCGTTCTTATAATTATAAACGGTCATTGGGCGTTGAGATCTATCACCAATCGGAGCTAAGTAATAGATTACTTTCATTCCATGCAGTAAATCATTTTGATACGATTCTCTACTGCTGAGTCGACCAGTTTTATCCCAATTGACCCAGATACTGTCTTTCTTCAAATCATTGTAAATACCGTAGCTCATTACTCCTCCACTCTCATGATAGAAATAACCTTGTGATCGAGAAGTTTCACTGTGCTCGATTACGGCTTTTGACTTTCCTGATTTGTAGAAATAAACAAATGTGCCAATCGGCTTATCGTTTTTGAATTTACCTCGATACATAAAAACGCGTGTCCCAGGATATACTTTCTCCCAAGCACCTTGTTTTTTTCCTTTTGCATCCGTTTGATTCACTTGCGCAAATACCGAAATCGATAGCAAACAAATCAATAAAGTGAGGGTTTTCTTCATACTATATTATTTTCGAAAATTCGGCCAAGCTCTCACATGTGAAGTCAGCTTCAACTGAAATTGGTTCGACTGTTTTAATTCTTACTGTTTTCATACCAAGATTCTTGCCAAAGGAAATATCCGAGTCAGTGTCACCGACCATAATACTTCGATTAAATTCAATCTCTGGGAATTCTAATTTCGCCATTTCCGCCATTGCTGGACCAGGCTTTCTTAAATCCTCATCTGCTCCCACTAAATTCGGTGCAAAAAAGCATTTATCGATTCTTCCCATTGAACTGTGAATCTGATCGCTCATATAAGAGTGAACTTCTAAAACGTTACGYTCCGTCATRAGTCCTTTCCCTACMCCTTGCTGATTGGTAATTACAATAACTCGATTAAAGTTTCGTGATAACCTCGCAAGTGCCTTGAGAACTCCTGGTAGAAATTCAAATTCATTCGGACTGGTCACATAACCGCCCATAATTCGTTCATTGATTACGCCATCTCGATCGAGAAAAAGCGTCCAACTTGGATCAACATCCCAATTTTCAATCGACATTTATCGTTTCTTCAACTAAATAATTATTCCGTGATTCAGACGATCTTCCTAGCATTTCAGCAATAAAGCCTCCTAAGAAAAATTGCGATCCTATGATCATTGCCGATAAGGCAATAAAGAATTCCGTTCGTTCTGCAAGCAATCGACCGCTTGTATCAATAAATAGCTTGTCGATGATCATGTAAAAGGTAATCATGAATCCAATCATAAACATCATGGTTCCAACTGCCCCAAAAAAGTGCATTGGCTTTTTACCAAATTTCCCCATGAAGGCAACCGTCATTAAATCAAGAGGGCCATTTAAAAACCGATTCAATCCAAATTTAGTTACGCCATATTTTCGAGCTTGGTGCTGAACAACTTTTTCTCCAATTTTATTGAAACCTGCATATTTCGCAAGTGGTGGAATATATCGATGCATGTCACCGTAAAGTTCAATGCTCTTAATCACAACATTCTTGTACGCCTTGAGTCCACAATTAAAATCATGAAGTTTAATTCCCGTAATTCGTCGAGCTGCCCAATTGTATAGTTTCGTTGGAATTGTTTTCGTAATCGGATCGTAGCGTTTTTTCTTCCACCCAGAAACGACATCGAAATCATCTTCCTTGATCATACGGTACAATTCTGGAATTTCTTCCGGTGAATCTTGTAAATCCGCATCCATTGTAATCACGACTTCACCAACTACTGCTTCGAAACCTTTTTGCAAGGCCGCTGATTTACCGTAATTCCGTTGAAATTTAATCCCTACGACTTGTGAGTACTCAGAACTAAGTTCCTGCACTACTTTCCAAGACCCATCTTTACTCCCATCATCAATGAATACCACCTCAAATGAATACTGGTGTTCATCCATCACACGTTTGATCCATGTAAACAACTCGGGAAGGGATTCAGCCTCGTTATAGAGGGGAACAACAATAGAAATATCAGCTTTAAACTCCAAATCGGTTCTTTAAAAATTCAGACAAATATAATCAAACCGTTTCGCGGTTCTCCACTGAATACGCAATCGATCTTATTTTGTTTTAAAAATCTTGATAATCTGATTAGAAACATGAATGAAATAGAGTCCCGACTGAACTGAATCTAGTCCAATAGATGCTGAGTTTGGATCAACAGTTCCAGAAAGAATTACTTGTCCATTTGTATTGACGATTGTGTACTCCTGCTCTGATTCGATATTCGTTAATTCTATAGATCCATCCGTTGGATTTGGAAAAGCACTGATCTCTGTTTTCGACAATTCATCCAAGCCAACAACGCTTTCATTGATGAAGAACATATCTATACCCGCTTCAGTAATATTGAAATCTGGATCGAAATCTGATGTTTGGAAGAAGAATTGCATCGTAGATGAAATCGTAATATAATCTTGTAAACGAAGGTTCACGTATTGCCAATCACCGAAAGTCGCCGGTTCATTTCCAATAATGTCAATTTGCGCAACTGTAATCCCATTACTAACGGTAACTTTTAATGAATCGTCTGGAGCATTTGGTCCAAACTGTGTGTAGAACCAACGTGCATAATTGACTTGCGGATCAGCAAAGCCTGTTAAATCCATCACAGGAGAAATTAATGTTACTTCTCCCCCATCAACATCATCTCCATTAGCATTAACACCAAGAGCATTTCCTGTTACAAAAGCAGCACCACCACAATCGAAAGCTACATCAAAACCAGGAATAGCTGCAGATGTAGAATTTGGTTTTCCACGCTCCCAATGCCCTGTTGCAGCAAAATTACTTGTCGACCAACCGAAATCGAATGTGAAATCATCGTAAATACCTGGATCAAGGAAAACTGTGATTTCTCCAGTATTTTGATCAATCACTTGCTGGAAGCAATCTGTTACATATCCCCATTTACCCACTGTAATAGTATATGGCTCTTGGTAGTACAATGTAAATGTGCGATCTCCCAATCCATTTGACTGGTCTATTTCAGTAAGAAATGCACATTCTAATAAAATATCAGCTCCAATTATTGGATTGTTTGTACCTGATTCTCGAACCTTCACAGTGAAACTATAAGGTGGAATTGGAACCAATGCTACATTTTGGTTCGTTATGACACCTGTAACTAAATCCACAGCAATCGTTTGTGGAAAGTATCCCACTTTTGAATACGTAACATCATATGTTCCTGTTCCTAAAATTCCTGTTGCATAGAATCCAACTGCATCTGAAGATGCTGCCTGATCATCGCCTTGAATCACAACATCCACTAAATCGAGTGCATTCGTTGTAGAAGCATCTGTGATAATCCCCTCAAGATAAGCCGCTTTAGTATACGTTGGAGATAATAAATAAAGTCCTTCTGTACGGTCAGTCGCTAACAATAACCCTGATGGCAAGTAAGGATAGGCACCCCAACAACCTTCATAATCAACAATTTGACTCGGGTAAGTATCGTATTCCCCAACTTCAATCATGTTGTAAGGATATGTTACATCATGAATGATTACTCCATCAGAATAGTGACTCGTTACTACGTAATCTCCAATAACATGTGCATTGTGCGGAATTGTTCCAACACCAGGAGAGCTTTGAATTCGATCTACTTCAATAATATTGCTTGGATCAGAAATGTCATATGCCGTAATGTATGAATACGGTAGCTCATCTGTTGTATAAGCAAATTGACCATCCGCTGATGTCCAAATATTGTGTGCGAAATTGTTCGGAGTATCTTTCGTTCCTAGCAATACTGGATTTGCACGATCTGTGATATCTACAATGCTGATAAACCCATCGCTAATATGTGCTAAATACATTGTATCACCGAGGACGTAGCCATCGTGAACGTACCAATCATCAAACACACCAACCTCAATCGGATTCATTGGATCTGTTGCAATATCTAGAATAATTACACCTCCGTTTCCACGGTTAGTTCCAAAAATATACGCGTAACCCGCAGAATCAACATACAAGTTATGTGCAGACTGCCATTCTTGACCACTCGGCCCAAAATAATAGTTAGTTGTAAGTGCAGACGATGCAGGAAGTGGCGAAAGGTCAATAATTAACAAGCCACTCATAGCCTCAGTAGTCACATAAGCATAGTCGCCAAACGTTTTCAAATCACGCCAAACACTATTCATCCCTGGCTCCCAAAAAACCTCATTTGGATTCGACGGATCTGTTACATCCACAACGCCCGTTCCTTTTATCCCTCCAACAAGCGCATATTCGTTATTCTCCTCATCGACATATCCCCAGACATCATTCAAACCAGTATCATGAAGCGTACTATAATTTACGTGACCAACGGAATCAATGTTGACTTGAGAATAGGAAATAGCAGGAAGAATTGCCAGAAGTAAAGAGTAGATAATTTTCATGAAAGCGTAATTTGACTTTAAAGATACAAAATGAACGAAGAACTATAAAAAGAAGATTGCCGCTAAAATAAAGATGACAACGATGATCAAATATTGCCAGACGTCAACAAAATAGGGACTATACTTCTTAACGGATTGTTTAAAATTCATGCGGCGAAGATACAACTAACTTAAAAATGATTGAGTTAAGTGCGTGAATAATTGACTTAACCGCAAAAAAAGGATTCAGATTTCGACAATGGAATTAAGGCAATTTTTGGCTTCTTTTTTACCGCTCAATTTCGTACTTTTGCACCACTCAAATTGAACATTATGGGAAAAGCATCTGTCACAGAAACGAAACAAGCCGTAGACTTCGAAGCATTCAAAGCGCAAGTTATTGAAGATTTCAAATTGGCGGTACTTTCACGAGAAGCATCTTTACTTGGCCGACGCGAAGTATTGACGGGCAAAGCGAAGTTTGGAATATTCGGTGACGGAAAGGAACTGGCTCAGATTGCTTTATCCAAACAATTCCGTGATGGTGATTTCAGATCAGGTTATTACCGTGATCAAACAATCATGATGGCAATCGATCAATTGACAGTTCAACAATACTTTTCAGGATTATACGCCCATACAGATATTGCTCACGAGCCTCAGTCTGGTGGTCGACAAATGGGTGGACACTACGCGACACGAAATTTGGATGAGAACGGTAATTGGAAAAATTTGATGGAGCAAAAGAACAGCTCTGCCGATATTTCTCCAACTGCTGGACAAATGCCACGATTACTTGGATTAGCTCAAGCATCCAAAGTTTACCGTGAGCACCCAACATTAAAAGATTTAGAAGAGTTCAAGAAATTCTCAAACGGTGGAAATGAAGTTGCTTTCGGAACGATTGGTGACGCATCCACTTCAGAAGGCCCATTCTGGGAAACGATCAATGCAGCAGGTGTTTTACAAGTACCAATGGTGATGTCAGTTTGGGATGATGGATTCGGGATTTCCGTTCCAAGAGAAGTTCAAACAACAAAAGGAAGTATTTCAGATGCACTAGCAGGAATGCAACGTTCATCTGAAAGCAATGGCTACGAGATCTTCATCACAAAAGGATGGGATTACGCACACCTTTGCGAAACATACGAAAAAGCAGTAGCGATTGCTCGCGAAAAACATATCCCTGTTCTTATACACGTTAAAGAAGTAAATCAGCCTCAAGGACACTCGACAAGTGGTTCTCACGAACGCTACAAAGACGAGGCACGTTTGGCTTGGGAAGTTGAATTCGATTGTATCGCTAAATTCAAGGAATGGATTCTCAAATTTGACGCAAATGGTTTATCCATTGCTACGGAGGAAGAATTAGATGCATTTCAAGCAGAGGCAAAGAAATCTGTTCTTTCACAAAAGAAAGCTGCTTGGTCAGCATTCACAGCGCAATTAAAAACAGACATGGTTGCTGCGGTTTCCATTCTTCGTACTGTTGCAGAATCCAGCGAAAACAAAGTCTTCATTGAAAAAATTGCCAATGAATTGGAGAAAGAAATGGACCCGATTCGACGTGATATCATCGGAGCGGCTCGTAAAGTACTTCTCATGATTCGTTTTGAAAACAACCCTTCAAAAGGAATTTTATCCAACTGGATCAAAACGCAAATAGAAATAAACTACGATCGATACAGCTCAAAACTACATTCTGATTCTGATTCATCAGCATTAAAAGTTGAAGCAGTTGCTCCTACTTATGATGATTCAGGCAAAATGGACGATGGTCGAATTATTCTTCGTGACAATTACGAAGCGTTGCTTTCAAATTATCCAGAAGCTCTTGTCTTTGGAGAAGATGCTGGGAAAATTGGTGGCGTGAATCAAACGCTCGAAGGAATGCAGGATAAATTCGGTGAACTTCGCGTAGCAGATACAGGAATTAGAGAATGTACAATTATCGGTCAGGGAATTGGAATGGCAATGCGTGGCTTGCGCCCAATTGCAGAAATCCAATACCTCGATTACTTATTATATGCAGTTCAAGTATTGTCTGATGATCTTTCAACACTTCAATACAGAACAAAGGGAGGACAAAAAGCTCCATTAATCGTTAGTACACGTGGACACCGTCTCGAAGGAATTTGGCACAGTGGATCACCAATGGGAATGATCATTAACTCACTTCGTGGAATGTACATTTGTGTTCCTCGGAACATGACAAAAGCTGCTGGGTTTTACAACACATTGATGGCTGGAGATGATCCTGCATTAGTGATCGAACCATTAAACGGTTATCGCTCGAAAGAATTAGTTCCAACAAACATCGGTGAGTTCAGAGAACCTCTTGGGATTCCTGAAGTTGTTGTTGAAGGGACAGATATTACAATTGTATCCTACGGATCAACTTTCAACTTGTGTGAGCTTGCTGTGAAGCAATTGGCAGAATTGGATATCTCAGTAGAATTAATAGATGTTCAAACACTTCTTCCGTTCGATATTCACCATTCTATCCAGGATTCACTTGAAAAAACAAATCGTTTGTTGATTGTTGACGAAGACGTTAGCAGTGGTGCTACAGGATTTATGTTGGATCAAATTTTAGTTGGTCAGAATGGTTATTACCATTTGGATTCTGCGCCTGAAACATTGAGTGCAAAAGATCACCGTCCAGCTTACAGTTCGGATGGAGATTATTTCTCGAAGCCAAGTATTGAAGATATCGTTGAAAAAGCTTACGCAATGATGAACGAAGTTGATCCAAGTGAATACCCGGCAATTTATTAGAACAAACCATAACAATCAAACATCATGGCACTTGTAGAATCAACTCCTTTTGAAATTGGTAAAACCGCGCCTGATTTCGAATTACTCAATACGGTAAACGGTCAAACCTCAAGTTTATCTCAACTCCGAGGAGAGCAAGGAACGGCAATACTTTTTATTTGCAACCACTGCCCTTTTGTAGTCCACATCCTGGATGAATTGATCCAGCTTGGGAAAGATTACGCTGAGACAGGCGTTAATTTGATTGCGATTAGTAGCAATAACATTCAATCCCATCCTCAAGATGGACCAGAATACATGAAGTCAATTGGAGAAAAATTGGGATTCCCTTACTTATTTGATGAAAGTCAGGAAATCGCTCGAGCATACGGCGCCATTTGCACCCCCGATTTGTATTTATTCGATGGCGACTTGAAATTAACATACCGTGGTCAATTGGATGATTCGAGGCCAGGAAATAACATTCCAGTATCAGGAAACGATCTTCGAAATGCGATTAATTGCTTGATCCAGAACGAAACAAATACTGCTGTTCAAAAGCCGAGCATCGGTTGCAGTATTAAGTGGAAATAAGCCGATGCGTAGCATCAAGATACCCAACTGTAAGGATAAAAGGCATCAACCGTTCTAATCTCAAATTGAAAAACATGAACTGGACAACATACATCTCCCTTTTTGAAGACATCGTTTCAAAAGAGAACACAACTCCTCCTTATGACAACGAGGACTACCACAACTACACAAGCCTGAATCAATCCCGTCAAAATCGTTGGTTGAAGCGCGGAGAAATTACCCCAGAATTAACGACTGAAATAGAAAACATTTCTGAGTCACAGGAATGGATATTGATTACTGAACCATGGTGTGGAGATGCTGCACACATTGCTCCTTTTATCTTCATGGCTTCTCAATTGAATGATAAAATTGATTTCAAAATAAACCTTCGTGATGCTGAAAATTCAATCATCCAAGATTATTTGACGAATGGAAAAAGCATGTCGATTCCAATTTTAGTCGTTCGCGATAAAGATGGAACTGATTTATTTAGTTGGGGACCTCGACCGAAGGATGCACAGGCAATTTTAGCTCGCCACAAAAATGAGACAGACAAATCTCAAGAAGAAAAGAAAATTGAATTTCAGGGTTGGTACAACAAGAATAAGGGGGCAGATGCTCAAAAGGAGTTGATTGAGAAATTTCAATCACTTGGATAAATCCCGATCGTGAAACTCCTTCGTGAGTTCAATGTATTCACTAGTATACTTATTGTTTACTTCGCGCACGGTTAATCGTGAAGATTCTATTGAACTCTCGGCCTGACCAAAAGCCAGAATTCGACGTTTTTCACCTTGCCCTTCTTTTCCAATGATTGATATGGACTGTTGGAGATAAAGATCATTCTTTCGCGCTTTCTCAATCCAAGCACTGTCGTTTTCTGCTGGAACAATTACCCAAAAAGATCCATCTTCAGCTAAGAGCTTGGAAACCTTCTGCAACAAGGAATGAACAGGGAGAAACTCAGCGTGTTTTGCGCGTGAGGTACGCTCATTTTCACTTAATAGAGAATTCTCATAGTACGGAGGGTTGGAAACGATGAGATTGAACTTCTCAAGGGAATCAACTTTCAGAATATCTTCGTTTATTGCTGTTAGGCGTTCTTTCCAAATCGAATTTTCGAAATTAACCCTTGCCTCTCGACATGCACTTTCGTCTATTTCAAGTCCTGTAACCTTTGCATCACAGAATCGTTGAGTCAGCATCAAGGCAATGACACCTGTTCCTGTTCCAATATCCAATATTGTCTTTGGTTGAGTCACAATCGAGACGAGTGAGCCCAAAAGCATTGCATCCGTTCCGACTTTCATCGTGGTATCTGATTGGGAAACTGAAAAATATTTAAACTGAAAAGTGGACATTATCCGAGGTACAATTCGATCAATCCTCCAGGTGCGAGAATGTGCAATTCTTTATTTTTGCGATCGACTTTTTTAATTACTCCTTCGATCAATGGAACTAGGATTTCTTTTCCATCTTTTTCAATTTGAAGCAATGGATTCACCTTTAGGTCAATCACTTGTTGCATGATTCCGACCTCTCCATATTCTTCATCAATCACCTTGAATCCAACCACTTCGTGATCGTAAAAATTGATCCCATCTAATTCAGGAAGAATTTCAGCTGGAAGGTAAACACTTTTACGGAGGAGTTTTTTCGCGCTCACCTCATCTTTCACTCCTTCGAGATTGATCAATGCAAAACCTTTGTTCTTAAGGTGCATGTCTTCGATAAAGAATGGAGTGAGGTGATTATTGATATCGATGAAAATAATATCTAAATCGCGGTAATCTTCATGATTCGTAACATCCAAAAACAACGAAACTCCACCTTTATATCCGTGGAGTTTCGCTATATGTCCTAGATGAAAGCAATCTGCTTTGTTCATCGAAGTATTCTTATGCTTCTGGAGTTTCCTCTGCAGCTGGTGCTTCTGGTGTAGCTTCTTCAGTTGCTGGAGCAGCCTCTTCAGTTGCTTCTACTACTGGAGTTTCTTCAACTACAGGTTCTGGCTCAGGCTCAGGAGTGTTTTTCAATGCAATTTCAGCCGCTCTTGATTCATTCAATGCAACTTCAGCTTTCATTCTGTCCGCTTTATCTTTCTCATCAGCACTAGTCAACGTATCTTTCTTACCTTGAATCTTACCTTCTTTCTCTTCTACCCACTTCGCAAATCTTTCTTCTACTTGCTCAGCAGTTAAAGCTCCTTTTTTAACACCGTTTAAAAGGTGATTTTTGTGAAGGATACCTTTGTAAGACAAAAGTGCACGTGCAGTATCTGTCATTTCAGCTCCAACTTGAACCCAGTGTAAAGTACGATCGAAATTCATCTCGATTGTTGCTGGATCAGTGTTTGGATTGTACGTTCCCAATTTCTCGATGTAACGTCCATCACGTGGTGCGCGGCTATCTGCTGCTACAATATGGAAAAATGCTTTTCCTTTTTTACCGTGTCTTTGTAATCTAATCTTAGTTGCCATAATATTTTATTGTTAGGAGTACGAAACTCCCATTCATAAATTAAAAAATCCCTAATCCTCTGAGAAGGGACGGCAAAGGTAAGGTATTTAACTGAAATAGCGGTATTCACAAATGATTTTTTCAAGTCGTACTAAGTTGAATTCGAATTCACTAAATTCAACCCATGTTAAGAGATCATCAGTCTGCACTTTTTGAGATAATAAAACGGAAGATCAACGGAGAGAATTCCTTAGGAGATGCTGTAGGAGAAGTTCTTTCTCTTAGCAACGATGCTGTATACCGAAGGTATCGTGGAGAAACTCAATTAACTATTCATGAACTAGGGAAACTGTCGAAGCACTACTCTATTTCACTTGATAGTTTGTTCGAAAGCGATGACAATAAAGTGATTTTTGATTTCCAACCGATTGCCCACATCGATTTCAATATGGATTCCTACTTGGAGAAAATTTCTTTTGGATTGGAAAGTCTTCGAAAGCAGAAATCACCAGAATTAATGATGGTCATCAATAACACACACTTTCTTCAATTACTGAATTTCCCTCATCTGACCCGTTTCAAGCTGTTTTTCTGGGGACGTACCTATCTAAATGTTCCAGAATTAAATGATCAACACTTCGTTCACAAGAAAATGACCGAAAACAATAACCGAGTTGGTCGACAGATTCTTCGAGATTATACAGCTATTCCTTCCAAAGAGCTCCTCGATCCAGAATTTATGTTGGGCTTTACACGAGAAATTGTCTACTATTTTAATGCGCGTCTGTTTGAAGATCCTGCTTATGCTATTCACTTACTGAACCAATTGGTCGCATTTGTTGGGCACATCAAACACCAATGTGAAATCGGAAAGAAATTCGTTTTTAATACCTCTCCTCCTGCAAATGGTAACGAGCTAGAAGTCTATTTGAATGATACAATCAATGGAACGACGACTACTTATTATAAAACCGATGAGCTAGAAGGTATCAATATGGCGCACAATCTCATGAACACGATGAACACTTTCGACAAACAATATGTTCAGGACGCACGAGATGTTTTAATACGGCAATTTGAAAATGCCAGTGTGATCAGCGTTCATAATCAAAAGGAACGAAACCGATACTTTTTCAAGTTGACAGACCATATAGAAAAGGTAAAGCGACAAATTCAACAAGAATTAGACGAGCAATCCTAGTTGCGAATTTCGCAACTGACTATTTTCCACACGCGTAATTCAGTATCCCAGAGGGAAGGAACCTCCATACATTTGACCTATACAAATCAAATGTTATGAAAAAATATACAACACTTCGAATTATCACAATCGTTCTTTTGAACCTATCAACTTTCAGTCTTTTCGCTCAAAATGAAAGCACAAAAAAGATTGCCATATCACAACCGATGGTCACTGGAATGGAAACCGCTGCAATTACTACGGAAAAAATGCTCCGTATTGAATTCTCAAAACTTAATCTATACTATGTATATGATGAATTCGATATGACTGAAGCTATTGAGAACAATCCAAAATTCAAATCAAACTGTCAATCTAAAACATGCTTAACCGAGCTTGGAAAACAATTAAATGTCGATTTCGCTGTCTCAGGTTCGTTTGATAAACTCGGAAATAAGATTGTTATCAGTCTTAAGATGGTAGATGTCGCAAAAGGTGATGTCGTGAAAACCGCGATGCTAGAGTTCGATGATCAAGAATTGGAATTACAACGAATGACGCGATGTGCTGTTCGTTTCATGCATGGCTTGGAGATTGACAAATCACTAACAGATCGACTTTATTTTAGAGACGAACCAGCTACCTTGAATAATATTGGCCGAATCAAGAATTCTGGTCCTCGAATTGGATATGCACTAATGTCTGGTGATTTAATGGAATTCGCTACACGATCAGAATCACAAGGTGGAATGGACATATTTCCAGCAATCAGTATGATTGGTTATCAATTTGAAAAACAATATATCGGAACAGAAAATTTCTCAGCACTTTTCGAGTTCATTCCAAACATTTCAGGATTGGAACAAGGTAAATTTATCCCAACAATGAGTTTCTTGAATGGTTTCCGTTTTGGAAAGGCAGGATGGGAAATCGCATTTGGACCAGGGGTAGGCTTAAAACAGACTTCAAAAGGTTTTTTCGATACAGAAGGAAAGTTTGGAAATCGAGGGAATTATATGTCCGAAACAGACTGGAATAATTACGCATTCGAAACGTACGGAAACGACTCAACATACGCTCCAAATGGTTATTACCAGACACCAGATCCTTCACAATTCAATGATTCATACAACTTTGACAAGCGATTTGGAGACAAACGAGGTAAACTTCAATTGACAACGAATTTTCTCTTCGCTTTTGGTCGAACGTTCCGAGCAGGATCACTTAACATTCCAGTGAACTTATTCTACTCAGCAAAAAGTGGTGGTGGAATTGCAGGGATCAATGTTGGATTTAATGTCATTAAAGCGAAGACGTCTGTGAAAAAGCGACCTTGATTTGTAAACCATCTGGCGATTCGTTTAAAGCACCGACTAATTATAGAAGTCGGTGCTTTTTTCATTTTTCATCGAATTCCAAGTTAGAACGATTATTTTTGGAACAAATTGACAACAATGAAACTTCTTTCCTTCCTCTTACTTCTTTTTACTTTTCAAGTTTGCGCACAACAGACCGAGAATTTATCTTCCTTACAAATTGAGGAAATCATGGCTGGAAATGAATTTATTGGACATCAACCAGACAATATTCGCTGGTCACTTGATGGTCAATCCATTCTCTTTGATTGGAACCGATACAATCAACCAGGAAATTCTACTTACTCCTATTCAATCAAGGATAACAAGATCGATTCATTAACACCTGATTTCTATAAAACAGGAAGTGAATTCTCGAATCAAAAAAACTATCGATCCGAAAGCTATCGGATTGAGGTTTACTCGTGGCAAGGAAATTTATACCGCTATGATCGATCGAGTAAAAAGACGGAGACCGTATTAAAATCGGCTTCGTACATTCGGAATATTCAGCGCGATGCAGATGGATCGTGTGCCTTTTTCCAAGATGGATTGGGATTCTACGTTTACTGCATTGAAGAAAGAAGCATCAAACAACTTGTTCTTTTTGAAAAAGGTGAGAAAGCTAAAGAGGCCGAGAAAAATTACATGGAGCAAGAAGAATTGGAGTTGTTTCAATTTTTGAAAGACCAAGAAGAAGTATCTGAATGGCAAAAAGAACAAGACCAAATTTGGGACTCAGAGATTCCTAAAATTCTTTACTCAGCTAGTTCAGTGAGCAACATTCAAATTGATGGAAGCGGAAAGTTCATCACCTACCGAATAAACGATTATCCATCAACAACAAATACACACGTAGATCACCACATTTCGGCAGATGGTCACACGTATGCTAAAAACGCCCGCGCTAAAGTTCAGGATTCTGATGCTTCGCATAAATTGGGGATCTACGATATTCAAAATGACACGAGCTATTTCGTCGACTTCTCTACTCTCACTGACATTCGAAAGAAACCAGCCTATTTGAAAGAATACAATGACACAGATGAGCTCTATGAAGAAGACCGAAAAATCATCATGCACGAACTCATCTATTCAGAAAACGGTCAGGAAAACATTCTAGATATCCGTAGCTACGATAACAAGGACAGATGGCTCGTTCAAGTTGATCTGAAAACAGGTGAAATCAAGCTAATTGAAAAACAACACGACGAAGCATGGATTGGTGGACCTGGAATTTCAAGTTGGAACATGTCTTCAGGAATATTGGGCTGGATCGATAACAAAACAATCTATTACCAAAGTGAGGCAAGCGGTTACTCACATCTCTACACAGAAAATGTGAACACAGGAATTCAAACAGCACTCACATCAGGTAATTGGGAAGTTCACAATACACAATTATCTTCTAAAAAGGATCGGTTCTACATCTCAGCAAACAAAAACCACCCTGGGAATCGAGAATTCTATCATTTAATGATCGCTTCAAAAGAACTCATTCCCATTCTAACGACTGACGGAAATCACGAAGTTCACATCTCGCCAGATGAAAAAACCTTGGCTGTTCGTTATTCAGGAAAAGTGAAGCCTTGGGAAGTATATTACACCCAGAATAAAAAGAACGCAACTCTTGAACAAATCACGGAATCAACAACAAAACAATTCAATGATTACGCATGGCATTCACCCGAAATTATTTCGTTCTCTGCATCTGATGGTGAAAAGGTAAACGCGCGGATTTTCCAACCTGAGGCTTCTAAAAAGAATGGAGCTGCTGTCATTTTCGTTCATGGCGCTGGTTATTTACAGAACGCCCATAATTACTGGAGTGGATACTACCGAGAATTCATGTTTCACAACTTGCTTCGCGACAATGGATATACTGTGTTAGACATGGATTACCGAGCGAGTAAAGGATATGGCCGAGATCACCGAACAGCAATTTACCGTCACATGGGTGGAAAGGATTTGAGTGATCATGTTGATGGGCGCCAACTATTAATCGATTCTTTGGGGATTGATCCTGATCGAATTGGAATGTATGGAGGATCTTACGGTGGATTTATCACAATAATGGCCTTATTAACTGAACCTGGAAAATTCAAATGCGGGGCAGCTATCCGTTCTGTGACTGACTGGTTTCACTACAACCATGAGTACACGTCAAACATCCTCAATTACCCATCGAGTGATCCTGAAGCATACAAAAAGAGTTCACCGATCTACTTCGCGAATAATTTAGAAGATCGATTGTTAATGCTCCACGGAATGGTCGATGACAATGTTCAGTTCCAAGATGTGGTGCGTTTGTCTCAGCGCTTCATCGAAACAGGAAAAGACAATTGGGAATTAGCCGTTTTTCCAGTCGAAGCACATGGTTTTAAAAAGACCTACTCGTGGGCAGATGAATACAGAAGAATTTACACACTGTTCTATCAAGAATTGTTAGAACCAAGCAAATAATTAGGTAATAGATGGAAATTCGAGAATTAACAAGCAAGGAGGAAATGTTGAAGTGTTTCGATATACTTTGTGAAGTATACGATACATTAACACTGGAAGAATACGACAGAGAATTGGACTTGATGCTTCCACACAATTATGGACAAGTGGTGGTCATGGACGGTGAAACAATTGCTGGTCTAACTGGATATTGGATTGGATCGAAACTCTGGTGTGGAAAATACTTGGAACTCGACAACGTGGTTGTTTCAGACTCATATCGAAGTAAGGGGATTGGAAAAATGCTTTTCGATTTTATGGAGCAACGCGCAGAAAAGGAAAAATGTACGATGCTTTCGTTGGATTCATACTCAACAAATTTCAAGGCCCATAAGTTCTTTTACTCGCAAGGATTTGTTCCACGCGGATTTCACTTTATCAATATCTTGGATAAATCGAAGGTGAGGTAGACCACAATGATGACGAAACGTCCGATCAAAATCAATATGCAAAACATTCTCTTCGTTTGCTCCGCGAATAAACAACGTTCAAAAACAGCTGACGATTATTTTTCGGAGAAGTATCCTGAACTCAATTTTGATTCTGCGGGGACGAATTTGAAAATTTGCCACAAAGAAGGAACGAATCCAATCACGGAAGATGTTGTCCAATGGGCGGATGTCATTTTTGTGATGGAAAAACGACACAAGGATGGAATCAACAAACTCACGTCTGAAAATTATTCAAAAAAAGTCAAGGTGTTGCATATTCCTGATCGATATAAATACTATCAGAAAGAACTGCTTGAATTACTGGATGAAAAAGTCGAGAAGTATTTCTACTGAATTCAGTTATTGTTCACTTTGAGAAGTGAAAATATCCAAGTTCACCACCAAACTTCCTTTCACATCTTCCAAAACAATTGGTCGAATACGGTCCACCGCTTTTTCCTGTGATGCCCAAGGATCTTTTGTGATGTGTGGGTCACCGATGAAATAAAGCTGCGAAACCAATTCATTCGTCGTTGGCGAAGTAACTCTAAAATGAATGTGAGCTGGTCGGTACAATTTTCCATTCTGGTATTTCCCAGGTAAGATGGTTTTGAAAGAGTACTCCCCTGTTTTAGTCGTAGTTTGAATACCACGGTGACGGTATTCATCAGAATCATTATCGTATTCACCTTCTGTGTTGCAATGCCAAATTTCAACAAGTGCATCTTCAATTGGCGTCATACAATCTGGCCCTAAAATTCGCCCTTTCACATCAACCACCGATCCTTCCAATCCAGAAAAGGTTAAATCAGTTCTGACTGGAGCATTTGCGCGGTAAAATGGTCCTAAGATATCACTTGTCGTAGCGCATTGACCAATCAACTCCCCTTCTCCTTCTCCATCTGGTTCTTCAATTGTTCCTGATTCACCATTGATTTTCACACTTGCACATGCTGAGATTGAAAAAGCTGCTAATGATGCTGTGATTAAAAATTTCTTACGATCCATATTCCGAATTAATTTCAACTAATATACTTATTTCTAAAGTACAGCTTTCGCAGGGATTGGTTCATTCTACAATAATGTCAAAACGAGCGACTACAAAAAAAACAGCGTTGAGAAGATTCTCAACGCTGTTCAATAATTAAAGATTAATACCCGTAAGGATTATTTAATAACTAATCGCTTCGTTACAATTTCAGTGTCATTATAAATTTTAACAAAATATACTGACGGTGCGTTTACACTTTCAAGTGCCATTATAGTATACTGTAATGGTTTACCATATTCTAATACAGACTCGTAAACTACCTTGCCCGTTGTTATGTTTACAATTTCTACTATTGAACTTTCTGATTTCGAATTCATCTCAATCGTAAATGCTTGTCCAATCTCTACAGGATTAGGATAAATATTAAACTGCGTATCTGATGGATCAGGATCCAATCCGTCACACCCTTTTCCTGGAACTATGTTTATTGTATGAGTTGAAGTACATCCATATTGATTAGAAACCATCAATGTATACGATCCATAACCATATCCTAGAATTGGTTGAAAGCAACGATTATTTGTCACTAGAAAACTTTGGAAAAGTACAGGATCATTAAAATACCAGCTATATGTATACACGTCACTTGTAGTTTCTCCTATAGGTCCGCAGAGCTTGTATTTTTTATTGCAGATTCCCATTTCGTCTCCTAAAAAGATTGCGGGATAATGAGATTGTATTATTTCTGTTGATGCCGATGCTGTACATCCATTACCATCAACTACTTCCACCGAATAATTGCCCATAGATAGATTGGAAATATTAGGGGTTACTTCGCCTGTACTCCATTGATAATCATATTGCGGTACTCCTGTAACAGTGGTTGATATTGAACCAGGATTATTATCACACATGTTTAATGTTGTCAATGAAACAGTGAAATTGTAGTCATAACCTATTTGAGCTCCTGAATTAAAATCAGACGAGCTTGTTGGACAGCCAGAATTAATATCCGTTATCACTACAGTGTAAGTTCCAGAACTTAAATTCGTCGCTGTTGGAGTAGTTTGTCCATTAGACCATAAATATGAATAATTACCAGTCCCTCCAACTGGATAGGCTGTTGCCCAACCTGAATTAACACCCGAACACACCGAGTTTGCTGTTCCAAATGTAATATCAGTAATATACTGAGAACTATTCGTCACTGATACATTTGCAATATCCGCGGAAGTTACTTGACTTGAGGAAACCGCATTCGCTAGAGTTGTTCCTCCCGCTTTCACATGAACGGTACTAGGCGTGATTTGAGAATTTTGTTGAGTCATAAATGAAATAACACTGTGACAAATAACCTTTAACGTGTAATTTCCAGTTGGAACGCTACATGGAACGATCATATCCAAACTACTTGTGCTAGGTTGGTACCAAGCTTGAGTATTAGGACAGTTTTGCCCTTCAATGTAGTTGAAAGTCAGGGGTACTAATTCATACTGATCGGTTCCGTTATCCAATACTATTTCAAATAAATAATTCACCAAATTAGTCTCACAAGAACTACTATAATTTGGAAGACAATTGGCAAGAACTCGATTTACTGTAATGGTATTTCCACCGGAGACAGTCAAGTTCGTGGAGGTCGGTACTAAATCAACTTCATAGAGTCCTACGGTTTGCGCTAGACTTAGATTTGCTGTTAGAAACAGCAGAAAGAAAAATACATGTTTTTTCATGATATAAGTGGGTTAAGTTTATAATATCGACCACAACACAATGCGCAATCGGAATTTAATAATAACAACAATAAATTGAAGAAAAATGCACGTTGTACGGTTGGTACAAAGCAGAGGACAAATGGAAGTTTGAAATTATCTATTGGAAAATATGACCGAGTGAAATTGCTCCGAAACTCTGTTTACGGTGCGACGTTAGGTTAAAACCGTACCGTCCATTTTTTTGGACATCACCAGAGAGCGTTCAGTTCATTCTCTGTAACTTAAGCATTCATCTTTCGCAAAGTCAAGACAAGTGCATCAATCACGAATGCCATTCGTTCAAAATCAATTGTATCAACTGTATCTGTAGACTTGTGGTAATTCTTGTTTCGGTAAAACGCAGTATCCGTTAGCATAATTGCATCGTAGCCCATTGCCCAATAATTCCGGTGATCTGAGAAATCAATTCCTGTCAAGCTCTTTGGTGCAGTGAATTTCTTGGTTGTAATTTGCTTTGTTCTTTTGTATTTCCTTGAGAAATTTCGTGTGAATGGTCCTTTGTTCATTTTACGCACAACCGTGATGTAATCGCCCACATTTCCATAGATCAAACTGAAAATGCGTAAAGGATAATCCTGTGACTTCTTTTCCATTGCAAAATAACCTATCATCTCCAATGAAACCATGCCATACACTTCGATATTTCGATCACTTAGCGATTGTGCATGTACAAAGCTCCCCATCTTTTCTGTTGCAAAAAATGGTGGCTCTTCCAAGGTATATGCGACGAATTCAAAGCAATAATCTCCCAAAGTGTCATTCTTCAATTGTTCTATCGTTTGAATCAATCCAACGACACCTGTTCCATTATCATCTGCGCCAGGCAATTCTTCACACACATCATAATGGGCACCGACAACAATTCTGGGTTTGGTTGTATCTCCAATCAATCCAACTATGTTGAAATATTCCCTGCCCCTAACTGTGTACGTTTGTCGGTAAACATGACTCGAATGTTTCTTGAATTCATTTTCAATGTACACTCCAACATCGTTCAATGTTGCCGTATCTAGATAAGACCTAAATCCAAAGCGGTTTACGATCGTGTCTAACTGACTTCGAATCTCAAGACGTGAAGTTTGACTGTTTGCAAGAAATGCAAGTCCAAAAAACAAAAAACTAAAGCAATACTTTTTCATAGAATCAATGGTAACACCGTCTTAGTCAATACCTGACCAAAACAATTAATCGCTCCGAAATTAATAGTAATTTTAAGTTTCAACTATCTCCTTATGACTAAAACTATACTTCTCTCCGCTTCAATCTTGTTTTCAGGCTTTATTTCGGCTCAAAACGATCATTCGCACACGTGTTCAAAACGTGACGCTTTCGGTCCACAATTGAAGAGCGCTTCATTATCGATTTCTGATATTGCAGAAACGGAACGCTATGATGTCCATTTCTATGCACTCGATATAGAAATGACCAACCTAAACACAAGTGTTGGTGGAACTGGAGAAATCCACGGAACTTCTAGGGAAACATTGGATTCAGTATTATTTGAATTATACGATGGATTTACTATTTCCGACATTCGATTAAATGGCACTTCGACTCCATATTCTCGTGTTGGAACAGCAATAAAAGTTCCAGTAAACATTGCAGCGAATGTGAATTTTGCCATTGCAGTAGATTACAATGGAACTCCTCCAACGGGAGCATCAACTCCATTCGGTGGATCAGGAATGAGCAATGATTCTTCTCCAACATGGGGAAATCAAGTTACTTGGTCCCTTTCTGAACCATTTTCGGCATACGAATGGTTTCCATGCAAACAATCATTGACAGATAAAGCAGATAGTTCATCCGTGAAATTGACTGTTCCTGACAACTGTATGGCGGGATCGAATGGTCTTTTAGAAGCGACTATAGATTTAGGAAATGGAACAAAACGTTTCGAATGGATGCATCGTCATGCGATCGATTACTATTTAATCTCCGTTGCGATTGCAGAATATGTTGAATACAATGTTTACGCAAATCCAACTGGAGCAGCAAATCCAATTTTAATTCAAAACTTCATTTACGACAACCCAGCTACCTTGCCGAATTTCCAAAACGACATCGACGAAACGGTTGATTTCCTTGAATTGTTCTCTGACCTCTTCGGGATGTATCCTTTTGCAGATGAAAAATACGGTCATTGTATGGCTCCACTTTCTGGAGGAATGGAACACCAAACGATGACAACACAGGGCTACTTCACAAAGGGATTAACAGCTCACGAACTTGGACATCAATGGTGGGGAAATAGTATCACTTGTGCTTCTTGGGCAGATATTTGGGTAAACGAAGGGTTTGCTACGTACAGCGCATATTTGATGCTGGAAAACCTCTACCCGAATGAAACGGCAAATGACATGTTTGATAAGCACGACAACATTATGTCCCAAAATGGAGGAAGTGTTTGGGTATTGGATAGTTTGAATGAAAACCGAATTTTCTCAGGTAGATTAACCTACGACAAAGGAGCTGCAATCATTCACACATTCAGATTTATCATGGATGATGACGCTGCATTCTTTCAAGCATTGCAGAACCTACAAATTGATTTCGCAGATAGTACATTGATTGGATTAGATGTCAAAGAAGCATTGGAAGTAAGTTCAGGATTAGATCTAACTGATGCATTCCAAGAATGGTATTTCGGAGAAGGATTCCCTGTGTATTCTGCTCGATGGAATAAAGTTGGGAACGATGTTCTTCTTGAAATCTCACATACGACATCAAGTTCAACTCCAACATTTACAAATCCACTTGAAGTTAAGTTTACAGGGCCATTTGGCTACGACACGACTGTTCGGGTGGACATAAGCTCAAACTTGGAACAATATATCTTCTCCGATCTAGGAAACGTGACCAATTTATCAACTCTTGATCCAAACAATTGGGTAATCAACGAAGTTGGAACAATTGTAAAGGACCTAAGCTTTACAACTTCAATCAATGATCTTGGAATTTATACCGATTACATCATTTCGCCAAATCCATCAAATGGAAATTACCTAATTGAAACTGAAATCACTGGTTCACACAGCTTCCGAATTTATGATACTCGTGGAAGATTGGTTCAAGAAGGAAACTTCTCGAGCTCAACACAAATAGATCTAACTTCTCAAATGAATGGAAATTACATCTTGCAATTGACTACAGAAAATGGTGATGCACGTGTGAAGATCTTAGTGAAAAACTAGTCTTAGGCTAGCAAGAACACTTTGCTTTCGAGCAGGTTGAACAAACAACGAATATGTTTTCTGTCAATTTGGGAGATACGATGCTCGTTTGTTCACCGTAGGAAATTGTGGTCAAGCCATCAAATTCCTCGCGATGATCAATTGTTACTTCCTGATTGATTTTCAACTTGATCCTGTCCATGTATTGAAGCACATCTATTTGATCGCGCACAGAAATTATTCGATAGCTCTTCCCTACTTCAATTTCTGAAAGGGTTTTTCTGGATGGCAATAAAATTTCACCTTTCTTATTTGGAATGGCGTCTCCATGTGGATCAAACTTCGGGAAATCCAAGAATTCATCCAGACGATTAATCAATTTTTTGGAATGAATATGCTCCAGTTCTTCTGCTAGTTCATGAACTTCATCCCATGAAAAATCCAATTTACTTGAAAGAAATGTTTCCCAAAGTCGGTGCCGACGAATCACCATCATTCCCATAAATCGACCTTCATTCGTGAGAGAGACTTTTCCATATTTTTCGTAATTCACTAAGGATTTATCCTTGAGTTTACGAACCATATCACTCACCGTTGCTGGCTTGAGGTCAAGATTAGACGCCAAAGCATTTACACCAACTTCATCTGAATCGGCATCAAACACCGTCAATTCGACCAATGCTTTTAAATAATTTTCCTCTGTGAATGACAACATAAAACAAAGCTAATTAAAAAACCAACCAAAAATTGTCAGGAATATCGAACTTTTCAGATTTGCAATTCGAGATAATGCACTGAAACATATTTCCCTCCTTACTTTTTTGTTCACCAGCCTAAGCTTATTTGTCCAAAATCAAGGGATTCAATACGCAATAAAACAGCAGACTAATTTCATTCCCTGCTTGGGTTTTCCTTCGAAAGGATCGCTCATGTACGAACAAAATGGGAGTTCTATTCAGTGCTCCCATTTTAATTTACTCCACTCTCAAAAATTAATTTCTTGTATTTCGCAACAGCTTGATTTCTACTGAGCGCATTAAAATGCCACCATTCACTTGGGATTCCTCTGAATCGTTGAGATTTCATTACTTCACGTAGCAGTTTTCGATTAGTGTGTTGTTCAGTAGTCAATTCACCTGAAGCTAAAAACTTCCATTCTTTACTTGGGAAAGCAATATCTCGGAAATCGTCGTAGTCTGCTCCCATGTCTAATGGAGTTCCAGTTTGATCACAAATCGTTACATCTACTGCTGCACCAAAATTGTGAACACTTCCATAGGATGGGTTTGAAACGAACTTACCACGTTGAGCTGCCGGAATAGTATCTAAAGCATTCCACATTTCACGTTGTACTTCCAGTGGACGAACACCATCGTAAATCAACAAGGAGTAATTGGGGAATTTAGCTTTCAAATATGCTTGACATTTTGAGATTCTTAGGGCGACATCTTCCTGAAGATAAAGTGCATTCAGCGTATCATATAAAACACGCCCCATAAAATTATTCGTCGTTGCATAGCGCAAATCAATCTGAATAGTAGGATCAACAGTTAAAACATCTATCAAGTTGAATGTTTTCATGTAACTCGTTGTTACAGAATCGAGTTTTACCTCAGCAATCGAATCTTTCACCTCCTGCTCGTCCTGAGCTGGGGCGATTTCTACTTCTTTAGGATATACCTGTACAGATTTTTCTTCACAACTGAAGAAAATCAAACTAATAAAAAGAGCACTGAAGAGAATTTTAGCATTCATGGAATCAAAGTAACAAAATCTCCTTGGAATTCGGTGAAATTCAACTTTCTCACTAAATTTGCCCAAAATTATTTCTATGCCAACTATCTCTCGTAAGGCTCTCACTATGCCAGAATCTCCAATTAGAAAATTGGTTCCTTTCGCCGAAAAAGCAAAAGCTGCAGGTAAGGAAGTGTACCATTTGAATATTGGACAACCCGACATTGAAACACCTAAAGTTGCTTTAGACGCAATTCGAAATATGGACAGAACTGTGATTGAATACAGTCATTCAGCTGGTTTTCAGTCGTACAGAGATAATTTAGCGGCCTATTACCGCAAAACAGGAATCAACGTAGATGCAGATGACATCATTATTACAACTGGTGGATCTGAAGCATTGACATTTGGGTTTATGTCGACGTGTGATCCAGATGACGAAGTGATTATTCCTGAACCATTTTATGCGAATTACAATGGATTTGCAGTTGCAGCAGGATTGAAAGTTGTTCCTGTAACAGCGAACATCAACGATGGATTTGCCTTGCCTCCAGTTGAAGAATTTGAGAAGAAAATCACATCAAAAACCAAAGCGATCGTTATTTGTAACCCAGGAAATCCTACGGGCTACTTATACTCTCGAGAAGAATTGGAAAAATTACGTGATATCGTCAAGAAACACGACTTGTTCCTTTTTGCTGATGAAGTTTACCGTGAGTTCTGTTATGATGGAGCTGTTCCTTTCTCAGTCTTGAATCTCGAAGGAATTGAGAACAATGTGATCATGATTGATTCTGTTTCGAAGCGATATTCTATGTGTGGAGCTCGAATTGGAGCAATTGTTTCCAAAAACAAGGAGGTGATGGCATCAGCATTGAAATTTGGCCAAGCACGATTATCTCCTCCAACAATTGATCAAATAGCGGCAGAAGCTGCACTCAAAACACCGCAATCTTACTTCGACGAAGTAGTTACTGAATATGTGGAACGTAGAAACATTATGGTCGATGGATTGAATGCCATTGAAGGTGTTTTCTGTCCAAAACCGAGTGGTGCATTTTATTGTGTCGCACAATTCCCTGTTGATAGTGCAGAACGATTCTGTCAATGGTTACTTGAGGACTTTGAATACAAAGGAGCGACAGTGATGATGGCTCCGGCAAGTGGATTCTATTCAACAAAAGGAAATGGTGAACAGGAAGCTCGTATCGCTTATGTTTTGAATAAAGATTCGCTGAAGAAAGCAGTGAAGTGTTTGGAGGAAGCGTTGAAGGTTTATCCGGGGCGGACGTATTGTTAAGTCGGAGGTCGGAGGGTCGGAGTGTCGAAATGTCCGATCATCAGAGTGTCCGAGTGTCCGATTAAGTAGATGGTAGGTTGGATTGGTTGGATGACGTAGATGATTGGTTGGATTATTAGATCATTGGATTAGTTGGATTGGTTGGATTAGTTGGATTAGTTGGATTAGTTGGATTAGTT
>NVXP01000064.1 GCA_002733985.1 Fluviicola sp.
TGCTGTTCCATTTGCTCCTGTGAAGGTAATCGTTGGAACTGCATCGTTTTGACACAATGTTACCGTTCCTGCAATTGTTGCTGTTGGTAATGGGTTCACGGTTACATTCACTATATCCGAACTCACACACCCAAATACATCAGTTCCAGTTGCAGTATAGGTTGTTGTTCCAACTGCTTGGATGAATGGAAACCCATTTATCACTCCGTTATCCCATGCGATACTTGGTGCTCCAATCGCACTCAAAGTAACAGGAGTTGTCTCACACAAAACTTGACCAACTCCGGCATCAATAATAGGTAAAGCATGAACAATCAAATCTACATTCGAAGTACTGTCACATCCTGTTGCCAAAATAAAGGTCTGAGAATACATTCCAGACACACTTTCGACATTCCCATGAATGGTTGCCGTAAATCCTTCACAGATTTCGATTGTTGTATTGTAAACAATCACATTGTTTTCAACTACTGTAAACACAGCTGAAGTTGCACTACATCCTTGAGCATTGGTTACCGTAACTGTGATTGGATTATCTACAGACGTAACATTAACTGTTGGATTGGTAGATCCTGTTGACCACGCATACGTTGCATAAGCAACACTCGTTGATAAAGTAGATGTTGTTCCTGTACAATATTGGGTTGCTCCATTGATGATTGGAGTTGGATTTGGATTAACAGTAACTGTTGCTGTTCCAACTTGCAATTGCGAACATCCTGTTGCACTTGCATCTGAAACACTTACTAAGTTGTAATTGTATGTTCCTACTGGAGTTGATGCTACAGTAATTGTTGCAGTAGCTCCTACTGATACGATTGTTTGGTTTGCTCCTCCATTAATGTTGTAAGTAAAGGTATAAGGTGCTGTTCCGTTTGCTCCTGTGAACGTAATCGTTGGATCAGCATCTCCCTCGCACACATTAACCGTCCCTGCGATTGTTGCTGTTGGTAGTGGATTAACTATTACTGTTGCTTGATCAACTTGTACTTGTGAACATGCCGTTGCACTTGCATCTGATACACTCACCAAGTTGTAGTCAAATGTTCCGACTACTCCTGTTGGGGCAGTTAACGTTGCAGTTGTTCCTACCGAAACAACTGTTTGGTTTGCTCCTCCATTGATGTTGTAAGTGAAGGTATAAGGTGCTGTTCCATTTGCTCCTGTGAAAGTAATCGTTGGGACTGCATCATTTTGACACAACGTTACCGTTCCTGCGATTGTTGCAGTTGGTAATGGGTTCACAATAACTGTTGCTTGATCGATTTGTACTTGCGCACATCCTGTTGCACTTGCATCTGATACACTTACTAAGTTGTAGTCAAATGTTCCGACTGTTCCTGTTGGAACAGTTAACGTTGCAGTTGCTCCTGCAGATATGATTGTCTGATTCGCTCCTCCGTTGATGTTGTAAGTAAAGGTATAAGGCGCTGTTCCGTTTGCTCCTGTGAAGGTAATCGTTGGAACTGCATCATTTTGACATAACGTTACCGTTCCTGCAATTGTTGCAGTTGGTAATGGATTAACAATTACTGTTGCTAAATCAACTTGTGCTTGTGAACATCCTGTTGCACTTGCATCTGATACGCTCACCAAGTTATAGTCAAATGTTCCGACTGTTCCTGTTGGGGCAGTTAACGTTGCAGTTGTTCCTACTGAAACGACTGTTTGGTTTGCTCCTCCATTGATGTTGTAAGTAAAGGTATAAGGTGCTGTTCCATTTGCTCCTGTGAAAGTAATCGTTGGAGCTACTTCATTTTGACACAATGTAACCGTTCCTGCGATTGTTGCTGTTGGCGTTGGGTTGATTGTTACTGTTGCTAAATCAACTTGTACTTGTGAACATACAGTTGCACTTGCATCTGATACACTTACTAAGTTGTAGTCAAATGTTCCGACTGTTCCTGTTGGGGCAGTTACTGTTGCAGTTGCTCCTACTGAAACGACTGTTTGGTTCGCTCCTCCATTGATGTTGTAAGTAAAGGTATAAGGTGCTGTTCCATTCGCTCCTGTGAACGTAATCGTTGGCGCCGCATCTCCTTCACATAAGGTAACCGTTCCTGCGATCGTTGCAGTTGGTAATGGGTTAACTGTAATAACTACCTGATCTGTTCCGGCACATCCACTTGCGTCTAATCCATTTACAGTATAAGTTGTCGTAGTCGAAGGACTAACATTTTGAACTGATCCTGTTGCACTTATTGGTGCTAACCATGTATAACTAACTCCACCTGTTGCAGTCAATGTTACTGGATCACCATCACAAATCGTAAGATCTGCTCCTGCATTAATTGGTGCACTTGATAAGATACTAACTGTCATGATATCAGTGTTCATACAACCATTTGCATCTGTTCCTGTTACCGTATAGATTGTATTAACAGCTGGAGTAACATTCTGTGTTTGACCGGCACCAAGTCCATTGTCCCAACTATATGTTACTGCTCCTGTTGCTGTAATTGTTGCTGTTCCTCCAATACAAATTGATACATCTTGAGCATCAACGATAGGAAGGGCATTAACAGTAACGGTTTGAGTAATCGATTGAGGACATGCTCCATTCGTTGTGTATTCAACGGTGTAAGTTGTGCCACCTACTCCATTTGTGATTGATCCGGTCGCTGCATTGATCGTAGCTCCATCTCCAGGAAGTGGATTGAAGGCAAATGTTCCGCCTGCTAATCCAGTTACAGTAGCCGATGGACTCGCTGAGCCTACACAATAATCTGTTGTTGTAAAACTTGGATCATCCAAAGGGATAACAGTTACTGTTGCGGTTCCTGTATTCACACATCCTGTTGCAGTGATTGTTCCTGTTACTGTATAAACTGTTGTTGCTGCTGGTGTAAATGATACCCCGTTAGCAACACCATTGTTCCATGTGTAYGYAYCMGCWCCTGTYCCATTCAAGGTMACYGATGCTCCTRCACAAATCGTTTCATCATTTCCATCCACGATTGGKARTGGRYTRATCGTAATATCAAAAGTTGCTRTTGCAAAACAAACTGGATCTGGGGTTTGATACGTAAYTGTATATRYTCCTGCTGTAGATCCAGCKAAGTTAATSAGTCCTGTAGTRRCATTAATMGAAAGTCCWGCKGTRGATGAGAAAGTTCCTCCTCCATCTCCAGTAATTGTTGGACTTGGGTTCGCTGCATCTTGACAATAMGYYGATTGAGGATATGTAAATGCKGGATCTTCYAATCCAATAAATGTTCCTGTKAYWGTRATTGGACATCCGCTTGCATCAACAATATCATATGAATAAACATCGCCATCAACTAAACCTGTAACAACAATATCTCCRCCATCSGTWGCTGTACCTGGAGCAAAACTAGCTGTCGCTGGAACCAAGTTTGTTCCTGTRAAAACCGAACCATCTATGGCAGGTTGACCTCCTGTAAYWGTMGTTGTWACWSTTCCRGYTGYACAATCYTCAACACTCACCTCRGTGATTTCTGGGATATACTGTACAGMATARAYRTCYCCYRTYTCATAACAAGGCATYGWYGTATTTRYATAACTRTAAATCGGTGGTGCATTCGTCAAAGAATACATTGTAATCGGAACAAAATAAACGATGTTGTTCGTAAACGTTCCTGGAGGATACGCATTGATCCAGAACATATCGTTCAGTTCATTCAAGTTCGTACCACTCACAATCCCCAATAAACACGGATCATTTGGAACTGTTAAAACTGGATCTGGCACCAAGGCAATAGTTGGAGGGCAAGAATAAACCAACCATGAAATCCCTGGTGTGTATACTGGACCTGAAGGGTTCGTTGCCTCWYCTGGWKKMGTACCATCTCCATTACTCGTAACAGTTAAGTTATCTCCATAACACAACACAATATCAGTTCCCGTTTGCGTTCCCGCTGTTGTTACTCCAAATGTTCCAATATCAACATTACAKGCACAACTCGCAGGAGATGTACTATTGATAACCGATGTACATGCTAAATCGTTCGCAAAGTAAATTGTGACTGTTAATGGCGTGCCATCTGAAGGAACTCCTCCAATACTATAATTATATAGCAGTCCATCTGTAAATGGTGGTGTGAAAGTTTGAGTATATGTTCCCGATCCATTTGTAACCTCGACGATTAAATTTCCTGCGCCAGGGTTATCTTCAAAGGTAAAATCTCCTGTAACGGTGAATACATCTCCAGTTTCACAGGCCCCAATATTAGCAGAAAAAGTACTAATGTAACATGAAGGACAAGCAGGATCAGTAGGAGGAAGTACTGTGAAACAAATAGTTGTATCATAATTACATCCAAACTCATCTGTCATTTCGTACGTGTAACACGAAACACCAGCAACCGTAGGCTGCACAGTAATCGTATTTCCTACAGTAGATGTAATTGTAGGATCTGCTTGCCAACCTTCTGTTACAACAGCAGGCGTGTATGTTGTCGCTGCAGGTGTTAAAGCAGGATTAAAGGCCATGTTCCACCCGAAAATATACCCATCATCGGAAGCAAGGTTATCTGTTATATTAATTGTCCAATCACCATTCAATGGGCATCCAATCAAATTACTAAAATTATCAACTGGCAAATATGATCCAGCCGTGATAGCATTTCCTGCTGGATTACCAGAAGGCGTTAATCCCCCATTCACTAAAAGTGTTGGAGCAGACATGTCAAAACAATATTCCCAACCCGTTCCTGGACCTCCAGGACCTGGATCAAAAGGGGATCCCAAATAAGTACCTCCACCTCCTGGGTATGCATGCAAGGTAACTGTCTGTCCATTTGGACATTCAATCTCAAGCTCCAAATCGCCTAAATACGAATGCTCCATTGTAATACAGATCTCAGTAATGTCAGCAGCCGAGTTAACCGTTTGACCAGCAGCGAAACAGTCAACTGTAATATCAGTAGAATAAGAAACTCCCGAACCATCAGGTAAGAATGTTACTCCAGCTACAGGCGGTGTACAATCGAGAACAATCTGGGTCGGAGTAACAGCACCCGTTAAGGTATTGGTTTCTCCTAAACAAATAACTGGATTTGTAACAAAACTCCCTGTGAATAGAGGATCATCAGAAACCCGTACAAGAATATCAACGTCAATAGTAGAACTACACCCATTTACATCAATTACCTCGAGGTCAACTTGAAATATTCCAGGTGCATTGAAGGTATGATTTACAACTTGTCCAGTCGGAGTTCCACCATCACTAAACACCCAATTAAATGTAGACGTAGCATCAGATTGTGCATATGAATTATTATTCTGAGGATAACCTCCTGAACCTGTAAAAGTGACAGCATCGCCTTGACAAATATCAATATATGTCCCCCCTAAGATCGGCAGATTCGCCGTTACAATTGGAATTACCGTCTGGCAGGGTGAAGTACATGAAACAGTAGCAGTCCATCCGAATTCGACATTCGAAATATCTGATGTAAACACAAATGTGAGACAACCAGATGCGTTACTTGCTTGAACAAGTCCAGGTCCAGCAGTTCCTGTATAAGTCCCAAGCGTAGGTGCAGTGATAGTACTTCCATTATAAACCGTTAAGAAATCATAGCTATCTTCAAGGAAAAATGAAGTGAAATTCATTTGTAATTGAGATCCAGGAGTTGACGGACAAATAGTATAGGTGAAATTAGCATTATTGGCATAGTCCCCAGAAGCACCTCCTCCAGTACCACCAGGATCTGAAAAAGTACCGGAACAGCCCGTATCACCATTACTATTTGACATTACAAACGTTTGGGAATGGGATACACTTGCCATCGACAACAACAAGACAAGGGTAATTAGTAGTTTAACTTGCATAGTAGGTAGTATATTATTGTGCTAAAATCGTCGCTTGACTATCAATGAGAATAACTAAATCTGAGCCTTGAAGTCTAAATATTTGAATTTCTTCTCCTGGAAAAAAGGCATAAATTAGGGGATTGAAATTCCCAGAATTATATGCCTGCAGAAACGCTTGAATGGATTCAGTACTATTCAATTTTGATCGTAAAGGAATCTCCGTTAACTCGGAAAACATATTGTACTTATCATCTTTTGGAACGACATGAAAACCGTGAAGTGCGTAATTCTCCATCAATTCAATTTGCCCTGGATTAGTTGAAGACATCTCATTGTAGTGATTCTCTCCGTATACAGATTTGATCATTGAAGTTCCATCGGCTTGTCCAAAAATGGAAAAAGTGCATGTAAGAATTACACAGAGGGTATATAGTTTTTTCATAAGTAGAGAAATCGTAATAGCACAGTCAACACTATAATTTAATGTTGACAATAAGTTTAGTTATTGCTTGGTTCTTTTTTTTCTATTGCTGGAATTTGCTTCTTTTCAGAAACCTTTGGTCGTTCGATCTTTTTAATGTCCAGCTCATGTTCATTGCTAATTTTTTCAATTGTAACAATGTTCTGCTGGGTAGCTGGAGATTGCGATTCCGCCTCATTAACTTCACTTACAGACGCTTGAGACACCTGTGAAAATGACATTGACGAGTAGACGAGACATAAGATGAGTAGTCCTTGTTTCATATAGTATAGTTTTAGTCACTCAAAAGACGCCAAATCTTCTTTATGGTTGCTGAAAATTACTAAAAAGATTGGAATAATTGAGATCCTAAGTCTAGTAATCATGAAATGAGCGAGTTAAAAACACACAACCTATCGTCATTTGCATTAAAATATTAACACTTAGAACTATAGACATCCAAAACATCAAATCCCACAATGGTGAAAAGTGTCAATTACCGGAATTTTCTAACAGTTAAGCGTTAAATTAAAACAATTAAAGAGTATTCACCCAATTCCGCCCCTTGACAAGAAGCTCAAGTGTATTGTGTTCATTTGAGCCCGAAACAGGTATATTATTGTAAACCCAACTTGCGTTTTTCGGCAAGCTCATCAAAATAGACTCAGTTCTTCCTCCCGACACAAGACCAAATTTTGTTCCGCGATCATTAACCAGATTGAATTCAACGTAGCGCCCTCTTCTCAAGTGCATCCATGATAATTCATCTTCCGTAAACTCTTTTGATCTTCCTAGGTTTGCTTGATATCCATAAAGCTTTGGAAACTCACGACCTAAGGTCATGCAAAAGTCAAGAATATCTTTCTTGGTCATCGAAGCATCATCCGATATATGATCAAAGAAGATTCCTCCAATTCCACGCGTTTCATTTCTATGAGGTATAAAGAAGTAGTCATCAGCCCACGGTTTAAACTTCGAATAGAAATTCTTGTTGAATGAATCACAAATGTCTTTTAATCCTTGATGAAATTGTTGTGCTTGAGCTGGTACAATATAATGTGGTGTAAGATCGATTCCTCCACCGAACCAATATTTCCCATTGTCCAATTCAAAATAACGGACATTCATATGAATGATGGGTACGTGCGGATTATTCGGATGCAGAACAATTGAAACTCCAGTAGCAAAAAAGGAATCTCCAGTAATCTCAGTATTATTCTTCATCATCGGTGTTACTTCACCATGAACCTCTGAAAAATTAACTCCACCTTTCTCTATCAGTTCATCTGATTCGAGAATCCTCGTTCGCCCACCGCCACCTTGAGCACGTTGCCATTTATCCTCAACGAATTTACCTCCGGTATCCAACTTCTCGAGTTCAACACAAATGTAATCCTGAAGGTTACGCATTTCGCGAGCAACATCGTCTTTAGTCATTTCCTTTACTCGTATCGAAAAGTTCGTAATCTTCTTGTTGAATCACAAAAACATGAGAGTTGCGGTAACCATCTGTTGGTGCGACTTGCTTCATATCAAAGCCATTCATTACTAAGGCTGGCTTCTTCTCAATATCAGTTAAGAAGAATTCAGTTGAAAAGTATGTAACAATATCATAACCATGAGCCGCCATTCGAGACAGATCAGTCTTAAAGTAAGAACGGTGCATTCTGTTCACGTTGATAGCCACATCCGTGTAATAATCTAAGAAATTAGAGCTCGCATATCGGAAATGGTATTTATTCTTGTACATGTTATTAATCTGTGAAAAGCCCTCCCACTCCTTGGTACCATAAACGTATGCACTCTTTGCGCGAGTTCCTCTTCGCCCAAGTGCATTCATGAATTTAATTGCTGTTTTCTGATCCTTTGTCGGGATAACGATCAAGGTATTCACTCCTGATCTCACTTGCCCAGTGAACCCATCCATTGTTGACTCAACAAGAGCTGGTCTCACACCGTCAACTGGAGATGATTGAAACGCATCCCTGAACGCGTTGTACATTTCCATATCCGATTTCAAGGTCGGCTTAACCAACACAATACGGTCGCGTGAATTATTCGCAAGCATGTGCTGCGCCAGAACCGTCATAGATGCATTTCCATTTGGCACTGATTCATAAATCAATCGATTATTCACCAAGTATTTTTCTGACGTAGACACAGGACAAACCAATCTAATTCGATTTTCCTTGCAGTACGTTGACAAGATCCCCATGTGTTTCTCATAAAAAGGACCAATCACCAAATCCATAGACAGAAAACTTGTATCTGCTAATATTGATTCAATGTGAGCTGAATCATTCTTCGTATCGAAAATGATCAAATCTGCAACAAGCCCCATTTTTTGTAAGGAATCTACAGCAAGTTTAGCCCCCATATAGAATTGTGTCGCCAACTGTGAAACGCGACTCGAGTATGAACTACCTCCATCCAAATAGAAAGGAAGGAGCACTGCTATTTTATACTTTTCTTTTTTCTCAAACACAAGAGGTCCTGTTGGGGCATCTTCCCTGTCCCGAGGAACTTTCTTAATCTCTAATCGCTCAATACGTTCTTGTTTGACAGGAATAATAAGGATTTGCCCCTCCTTGATCGACGTTGACGTTAACCCATTCAAACGCATAATTTCCTCAACAGAAACCATAAAACGTTTCGACACCTTATATAAGGTCTCATGTGACATCACAATGTGACGAATTGAAGAATCACTGAACTGAAAGGAACGTTGGTCTTCGGAACCATCTTCATTTACGACTGTATCAACAACAAAAGGATTAGGCGTTGTCGGAAGTTCCACTTTTGGTCGTGTTATGACTACCGTTGGTTCTTTCTCATCATCCTGAAGTGGAATCTTTATGAATTGACCTTTCGCCAATCCCGAATTCTCCAACTCAGGGTTGAGCGCTATTAAATCATCAACAGATGTATTAAACTTTCGAGATAAGCCATAGAGCGTCTCTCCTCTCCTTACTTTATATTTAGAAGTTGGAATTTTCTGAATTGATTCCTTAGTGACTGGAATAAGTACTTTTTCGTCCTTCTTCAAACCATTCGCTAACGACGGGTTTTCAGCAACGATTTCTTCTACAGACACACCATAAATTCGCTGAAGTCCCCATAGGGTATTTCCAGCTTCAACAGTATGCTCGTAATATTTCTTTCCATTCTTTTCTACCACAGGGGTAACACCAGGTTGCGCGCTTGCAAAATACGGCAGACACAATAACAGGATGATCACTAATTTATTCATAGTTCAAAATTACAGAAATGCTTTTACAATACTTATGCCAATCATGGATTACTCCCACTCGATCGTTGCAGGTGGCTTCGAACTAATATCGTAAGTAACGCGATTGATTCCCTTCACTTGGTTAATAATTCTATTGGAAACCTTCGCAAGAAATTCATAGGGTAAATGACTCCAATCTGCTGTCATTCCATCCGTAGAAGTTACGGCTCTTAGAGCAACTGCATTCTCATACGTTCGTTCATCTCCCATAACACCAACGGTCTGAACAGGTAAAAAGATTGCTCCAGCTTGCCAAACCTCGTCGTATAATCCATCTTCCTTTAATGAAGAGATGAAAATATGATCAACATCTTGAAGGATAGCTACTTTTTCTGGTGTGATATCTCCCAAAATTCTGATTCCAAGACCTGGACCAGGGAAAGGGTGACGTCCTAAAAGTGATGGTTCCATACCCATTGATGCACCAATTCTACGAACTTCATCTTTAAACAATAAGCGCAAAGGTTCGACGACCTTCAACTTCATGTAATCAGGAAGTCCTCCAACATTATGATGAGATTTTATTGTCGCACTTGGACCTCCAGTTGCAGAAATAGATTCAATGACATCTGGATAAATTGTTCCTTGTCCTAACCATTTTGCATCCTCCACCAATTTTGACTCAGCATCAAAAACATCAATGAATACTTTACCAATGGCTTTACGTTTTGCTTCAGGATCGGTAAGTCCTTTTAATTCATCATAAAACAGCTGACTTGCATTTACTCCTTTTACATTCAAGCCCATTCCTTGATATGAATCAAGCACTTGTGAAAATTCATTCTTACGAAGTAAACCATTGTCCACGAAGATGCAATGTAAATTTTCTCCAATTGCCTTATGTAAAAGAATCGCTGCTACGGAAGAATCAACTCCTCCAGAAAGTCCAAGAATCACCTTATCGTTTCCAATTTGTTCTTTTAATGAATTAACCGTTTCATCAACAAATGAATTTGGTGTCCAATCTTGCGAGCATCCACAAATGTCAACTAAATAGTTCTTTAATAATATAGCCCCCTCTAAAGTATGGTATACTTCTGGGTGAAATTGAATTCCATATGTATCCTCACCTTCAATATGATAACCAGCTACGGCAACATCTTCTGTGCTTGCAATGATTTTGAAATTATCTGGGATCGTCTTAATGGTATCACCATGTGACATCCAAACTTGAGAGTTTACAGACATACCTTTTGTCAAGATATGATTTGTATCAACACTTGAAAGATTAGCTCGACCATATTCTCGGATAGTTGAAGGAAGTACCTCACCACCAAAATTATGCGCCATGAATTGCGCTCCAAAACAAACACCCAAAAGAGGAAGTTTCCCTCTAATAGCTGAAAGATCCGGCTGAGGAGAAGAAGAATCTCTCACGGAAAATGGACTTCCTGATAAAATCACTCCCTTAACATCATCCAATTCAGGACATTTGTTCCAAGGGTGGATTTCACAATATATGTTCAACTCACGAACTCGTCTGGCAATCAGCTGTGTGTACTGAGATCCAAAATCTAAAATTAATATCTTCTCATGCATGCGACAAAAATACAACCCCAAACGCGATTTCTTTCATTCTCGTTTAGATATTTATTAACGGATTTATCAAGAGCTTCGAGCATCTCTATTTTTTACCCTATCCTGACGGGAAATCATCCACAAAAAGTTGAAAACACTACCATTTTCGCCAATTTGTCAGACAAAACCATCTTGGAACAATTTATGAAGAAAGGAAATCAGCTTCGATTGATTCAATGAACCCATCTTTAGCTACTGGAATTTACTTATTTTTGCACCCCGTTATCACAAACACTTACGACTTTGAATATACTTAAGAAACTTTTCGGCGATAAATCAACTAAAGACAGAAAAGAATATCAACCTGGAATCGACCTAGCGAATGAGAAGCATGCAGAAGTCATCAAACTTTCAGATGATGAATTACGTGCAAAAACAGCTTATTTCCAAGGATTGATTAAAGAGGGAACTCAAACACTTGAGGACGAACTCGCAGACTTACAAAAGAAAGCAAACGACCCTTCAACTCACATACAAGATAAAGAAGCACTTTTCGATGACATCGATGACATGACTAAGAAGATCGATGATCGCATCGAAGAAATTCTGGAGTCTATCATGGCAGAAGCATTTGCTGTTGTTAAGGAAACTGCTCGACGTTGGGCAGAAAACGGACAGCTTGAAGTTACGGCTCAAGATTTTGACCGTGATTTAGCGGCTAAAAGAGATGGAATCACACTAGAAGGCGATAAAGCAATCTGGCACAACAAATGGACAGCAGCAGGAACGGATGTTTCTTGGAACATGGTTCACTATGATGTTCAGTTGATGGGGGGAGCAGTTCTTCACAATGGAAACATTGCTGAGATGCAAACAGGGGAAGGTAAAACACTTGTTGCAACGCTCCCAGTTTATTTAAATGCCCTACCAGGAAAAGGAGTTCACCTTGTAACTGTCAACAACTACCTTGCAAAACGTGATTCTGAATGGATGGGGCCTTTGTATCAATTCCACGGATTAACCGTTGATTGTATCGATAAGCACAATCCAAACTCGGAAGAAAGAAGAGAAGCATACAAATCAGATATTATTTTTGGAACCAACAATGAGTTTGGTTTCGATTACCTCCGTGACAATATGGCAGGGAGCCCAGATGATTTGGTTCAGCAAAAACATCACTACGCAATTATTGATGAAGTCGATTCTGTATTGATTGATGATGCTCGTACACCATTAATTATTTCAGGACCTACACCAAAAGGAGATCAGCATGAATTTGCGGCTTTAAAACCGCGTATTGAAACGATCGTTGCCGAGCAAAAGAAATACGTTATTCAATGTCTTGCTGAAGCAAAACGTTTACTTAAGGTTATCAATGGTGAAGCCGCAGAAGGTGTAGACCCAAAGAAGGCACTTGAAGAAGGCGGAATAGCATTACTTAGAGCATTCAGAGGCTTGCCAAAAAACAAAGCATTAATTAAATACTTATCTGAGCCAGGAATCAAAGCACACTTGCAGAAGACCGAAAACTTCTACATGCAAGAGCAAGGTAAAAAGATGAAAAAAGTCGACAAGGAATTATTCTTTGTCATTGAGGAAAAGCAAAACACAATCGAACTTACAGATAGAGGTATTGACCTAATTTCTGGTGACGATGGACGCGATTATTTCATCATGCCAGATATCGGAGGTTCTATTGCTACTCTTGAAAAACAAGGACTAGAGAAAGAAGTCTTCCTTGAGAAGAAAGATGAATTAATTCGTGACTACAGTATTAAGTCGGAACGTATTCACTCTATCAATCAATTATTGAAAGCATATTCTCTTTTTGAAAAAGAAGTTGAGTACGTGATCATGGATGGAAAAATTAAAATCGTCGATGAGCAAACAGGTCGTATCATGGAAGGACGTCGTTATTCAGACGGACTTCATCAAGCGATTGAAGCAAAAGAAAATGTAACAGTTGAGGCTGCAACACAAACTTACGCATCGATTACACTTCAGAACTACTTCAGAATGTACCACAAGTTATCTGGTATGACTGGAACAGCAGAAACTGAAGCGAAAGAATTCTGGGACATCTACGAATTGGATGTTATTGTAATTCCAACGAATCGACATATTCAGCGTAAAGATTTGAATGATCTTGTCTTCAAGACAGCTCGCGAGAAATTCAGTGCTACAATTGACGAAATTGAACGACTAGTTGAATTGAAACGACCAGTACTGGTTGGTACAACTACTGTTGAAATCTCTGAACTTTTGAGCCGAATGCTTAAAATGAAAGGCGTTAAACATGAAGTACTGAATGCGAAATACCACCAACGTGAGGCGGAAATTGTTGCTCATGCAGGTCAAGCTGGAGCAGTAACGATTGCAACCAACATGGCCGGTCGTGGAACGGATATCAAATTGGGCGAAGGCGTAATTGAAGCAGGCGGACTTGCTATTTTAGGTACGGAACGTCATGATTCACGTCGTGTCGATCGTCAGTTACGTGGACGTTCTGGTCGTCAAGGTGATCCAGGATCATCGCAATTCTTCGTATCGCTTGAAGATGATTTGATGCGTAAATTCGGATCAGAGCGAATTGCAAAGCTGATGGATAGAATGGGCTTGAAAGAAGGAGAAGTCATTACACACGGAATGGTTTCAAAATCTATTGAGCGTGCTCAGAAAAAAGTAGAGGAAAACAACTTCGGTGTTCGTAAGCGATTACTTGAATACGATGATGTGATGAACGCTCAACGTAAGGCAATCTATAAGAAGCGTAAAAACGCATTATTTGGAGATCGTCTTGATATCGATATTGACAACATGTTCTACGATATTTCAGAAGCAGCTGTTCTTGGAATAGATCGTAAAGATTTCAACGCATTTGAACTAAGTCTTTTACGTCATGCTGGAATTCAATCACCGGTAGATGAAAAAGAATTCGAAGGAGTTGGTGACGTTCAGTTAATCGAAAAAGTATACGATGAGATTGTCACTCAATACAACCGTAAAAACGAAAAAATTGCAAGCAAAGCAATGCCACAGATCCAGCACGTTCACGAAACGATGTCGGATCAGTATAAAAACATGGCGTTCCCATTAACGGATGGTAAGCGTGAAATGAAATTGCTTGTTGATATTGAAGAAGCATACCAAAGTGAAGGAAATGCCATCGCTCGAGCATTTGAAAAGAACATTGTTCTTGGAATGATCGACAATGAATGGAAAGAACACCTTCGCGAAATGGATGATTTACGCTCTGCTGTTCACAATGCGCAGTACGAACAAAAAGATCCATTATTGGTATACAAACTCGAATCATTTGAGCTATTTAAACGTATGCTAGAACGTTTGAACAACGAAACGATTGATCTGTTGATGCGTATGGACATTCCAGCAATTGACAATATTCAAACAACGAATCAAACGGAGCCAAAACAGAACAACTACGCAAAAGCACAGGAGTCTTCTCAATCGAGTCAATCGAATCAAGACAACGCCAATGGAAGAAGTGGATATGATGAGGCTATCAAGAACTCATCTAGAGCTTCAGCGCCAAAGCAACAACCCGTTATTGCAGAAAAGAAAGTTGGAAGAAACGAACCTTGCCCATGCGGAAGTGGTAAGAAATTCAAACAATGTCACGGAAAATAACCACTTACGAGAAGTAAAAGACTCACTTTATTGTAAAATAAAATCGTAACTTGAAAGCGACATGATTAATTTCATGTCGCTTTTTTGGTAATTCACCTGCTAAGTATGCTCATTCATCGAATGCATTTACTCATTCATCTATAAATTTATAGCATTCGTCGAAACATATCGTATCTTTAGGATAAACCTACTCCTAAGAGAATAGATATGATAAAACACTTCCCGCCTAAACACTTACTTCTCGTTATTTTCACAATAAGCTTTATTGTGCCATCTGCATTTTCTCAATGCCCGTTCACTTTTGTTACATACGGCTCAACGGGCGCAGCACCTTCACCAGGAAATAGTGTCGTAATTGAAACCTGTAATTTTGTTGGAGAATACGAAACAATAAATGGTGTGGTAGCTGGTGATCAGTATACCGTGAATTATTCTGGAGGTACAGGAAGCTATATTGTTATATATGACAATACATTCACCCCTATATTTTGGGGACCTAGTACACTGGCGTTCACGGCAACTTATTCTGGAACATACTACGCAATATCTTACATTGATGCTTTTTGTAATACAGACTTCTCATTTTCATGTAACTCCAGTTTATGGTCGAATGTTACACCGCTCCCTCCACCACCAAACGATCTCCCATGTGCTGCGACTACATTGACACCGAGCGCAACATGTTCTTATGCAACATTCACAAACGACAATGCTACTGCTTCACCAGGAGTTCCCGTTCCAGGTTGCGCGGGCTACTTAGGAGGTGATGTTTGGTTTACTTTAACAGTCCCAGCTTCAGGTAATGTTTTAATTGACACCCAAATTGGTGTAATGCTTGACGGCGGTATGGCAATATATACTGGAACATGTGGGGCATTGAGCTTAGTTGAATGTGATGATGATGATAGTCCGAACGGTGCAATGCCATCCATCCTAGTGTCTAGTTTAGCCCCAGGTACAACAATATTCATTCGTATGTGGGAAGTTGGAAACAACAACAATGGAACATTTGGAATTTGTGCACAAGAAATTGCAACATGTGGAACGCCACTTACTAATGACTACTGTGAGAGCCCAGCACAATTAACGCAAGGACCGGGTTCTTTTTCCTCATCCACTTCAGCAATTTATACCGCTGACTCTCCGGGGAACTTAACGTCGACTTTCTGTGGGAGTATTGAGAACAACTCTTGGTATGAATTCACTGCATTAAGTACAACTGAAACTTTTGATTTTGTTAGCATCACAGGATGTGTATCTGCCCAAGGTATCCAAGCGGCAGTTTATGAAGTTATACCTGACATCAATGGTTGCTGTGACGTCTTAATCTTATCTTCAAATTGCTTTAGTCCAAGCACAACAGCACTAGGAACTGTTACTGCTACACCACTTATTATTGGTAACACTTACCTATTATTGGTAGATGGTTTCTCTGGAGATGCTTGCGATTTTACAATATCAAACTGGGTAGCGACCGGGATTCTTCCAGTTGAATTATCGAATTTCTACGGACTTGCCTTAACTGAACACAACGCCATTCGATGGGAAACAAGCAGTGAACTAGACAATGACTATTTTTCGATCCTTCGCTCGTATGATGGTGTTCACTTTGAATCAATTGGAGAAGTAGACGGAATAGGATTCTCGCAAGATCTTAACTATTATCAATTCAACGATCGTGATATAAGATCAGGTAAAGTTTATTACCAACTTGAACAAGTTGATATTAATGGACACCGCGAATTAAGTGAACTTATTGCACTAGACAGAAAAGCTGGGCATGAAGGTTTGATTGCAGCTTACCCCAACCCAACAACAGGAATAATCACTACAGAGGTGAATGGAATAAGTGGTAGCAAAGGAGTTCTTTCTGTTACAAACATGAATGGAACATTAATTCAGCAGAAAACCGTTTACACAACAGGAATTGAAAAACATCAATTCGATTTGAGTAACTATGAACCTGGAATGTACTTTGTACGTTACCAAGACAGCAATTCTAATCAAACGATTAAACTTATTAAACAGTAATTATGAAGAATCTTTTTATCGGTATTTTCTTGTTCTTTACGTTTAATTCTCAAGCTCAATCTTGGGGTGCAAAATTGGAAAATGCCCAATTTCAAAACAGAGTTAATAATCACTTAGCATACACAAGTCAAGTAAAGAAAACCATTGGATTGTTTACTAAAGATGATTTTGAACTCATTTCGAACAGGTGCCTAACAAAAGAAGGAGTTTTCAAATTGGAAATCAGTCAGGATAAATCAATGATCATTGTCTATTATTTAGACTGGATTGATCAATGGACAATTAACTGGTTATTCACTGAAGCTAACCCTCAATTGGATCACAAGTTACGGATTCAACCTAAAGTCGAATATACGTTCTAATTAAGTCCTGTCGAGTACCTGTTCATTTACAACTACATCATAATCAACTAAGAACAACGGAGATTAATTGAATAGTGGAATATTCTAGTCATCTTCACAAACAATTATCACGAATAAATATCTTAGAATCACCGCTGTTTTAATTTGTATTCCTGATATTTGAATTGTGAAGAATTCGATTCAAAAATTATCAATTGTAGGTCTGGGAAATGTCGGCTCTCACCTCTTCGACGCATTTGCTCAAGAAAACATTGAAATCACTCATGTGGTTACACGATCGGAACCTTCACAACGTGTTCGAGCCAAGTCGGAATGGATACAAGACCCTAAAGATTTACCCTCGGGACAACTTGTGATTATTTGCGTTCCTGATGACTTAATTGCTTCAATTATTGCTGAAATCCCTGTTGATTGTCCAATTGCATACACTTCCGGTTCTGTCAGCTTGAGCAATCTCCCTAAACGCGATGAACTCGGAGTCTTTTATCCCTTGCAAACCTTCACCAAAGACAGTCCTATCAATATTTTTGAGGTTCCGTTTTTTATTGAAGCAAGAAGTACCGATTTCGCATCAAAATTATTTGACTTGGCTTGGGTGATTAGCCGAAATGTAAATTACGCGAGTTCAGCGGATCGTAAAAAAATGCATCTGGCTGCTGTGTTCATCAATAACTTCACAAATCACCTTGCACATATTTCAAAGCAATACCTGGACGGTGAGGACTTGGACTTCAACCATTTGAAACCTTTACTCAAGGAAACTGCGAGAAAGCTTGAATCTCAAGACCCCATTTCAATTCAAACGGGTCCAGCTCGTAGAAATGACCAGGAAATAATCCAAGAACAAATTGACGCGCTAGAGAACCCGATTCAAAAAGAACTATACCGACTGTTTTCAAAAAGCATTCATCAAACTTATTTTAATGACTAGTTACAAAGAGAAACTACCAGCAATCACCACATTTATTTTTGACGTTGATGGCGTTTTGACAAATGGTGAAATCCTGTTAATGAAAGAAGATTTCGTTCGATCATTAAATTCACGAGATGGATATGCTCTACAATATGCGGCGAAACAAGGTTACCGTATTTTAATTATTACGGGAGGCTCATCAATCATCGTTGAAGAACGTTTACTGAGCTTAGGAATAACCGAAGTACGATTAAAATCATACAATAAGCTGGCGGTTTACAATGACCTCAAGGCGAAATACGGCTTTACTGATGAACAAGTTCTTTATATGGGAGATGACATCCCAGACTACGAAGTTCTTCAACGAGTTGGAGTCAGCACTTGCCCTCAGGATGCGGCTGTTGAAATAAAAGAGATGACTGATTATCAATCTCCATATATGGGCGGAAAGCACTGCGTAAGAGATGTAATCGAACAAACATTACGGGCTCAAAAGAAATGGTTTCAGAAGAATGCACTTGAATGGTAAACAAAACGCAAGATGGCCTACCGAATAATAGACACCACCAGATTAATTAAGATCCTTTGGGCTGATTTTTTCTTGGGAGCAATCTCTGGTCTACTTGGTCTTTCATGCTTCAAGTTGTTCATTCCGATTTTTGGATTAACTGCAGAAGTACTCATTTGGATTTCAGCAATAACGTTTCTCTATTCGCTCTTCGCTTTAAGATTGGCGCTTATGAAACCACCATCAATCCCTCTATTGAGAATTCTCATCATTGCAAACTGGGCATGGACATTAATTAGCCTTGGAATTATCGCGTTTCACTTTAGCGACGCGACGCTTTTAGGACAAGCCTGGTTAGTTCTCCAGATTCTTGTTGTCGGCGGACTAGCTTGGCTAGAAGGAAACCAACTTGAAAAGAAATAGGAACTATTTAACGACTACTTTTCGGACATTCGTGATGCCTTTAATCGTCGTTTTCAAGAAGTAAATTCCTGCACCAAACTGAGCTAGATCAAAGGCAAACTTCCCTTGGAACGAATCCGACATCAGTACTTTCCCTAATCCATTGACAATTTGAAGATCAATCCTATCATTTACAGAACTCTCAATGTTAATCGTTCCAGAAGTTGGATTCGGATAAACAGAAAGATGGTCTTCGATTTCTTGTTCCTGAACATCTAACACCAAACCGAATACAGTATGTGGCGGATCATACGGTGCAAAAAGATCATTTGGACCAATTTTCGAAACGTATGCATGATGAACTCCCATTGCTTCACCACTAGTTTGACCAACAGCCAATGCTCCACCATCATTCGTTGGAATTAAATCATTGATAATGTCCGGATCATAGTAATAAAGGTGAAGTGCCGTTGCTTCAGCAAAGAAGACATAGTTCATTTTTGAAATCACCAAATCATCCCCATCAGGCTGTGAAGTTGGACTAAAGAACGTCCAGCCGACATATCGTTTATCGGGAACACCATAAGCCGTGGCCTGATGTGCTCTGAAATCTCCTACAGACGCATGAGTTGTTTCTCCTAAATGAACCCCGTCGTGTTGATGACGCATGTAATAAAGGTCATTTCCATTTACGTCGGGTCCATTTCTATAACCGACGCAAAAGACATCATTGTCGGAAACTGAAACATCGTTGATATAGTAATTCCCACTTGGGCCAATTGTGTCGCTCCAAATTAATGTGCCGTCCTCATGAAATTTGGCAAGATAAGCCTTCGTATACAGTGAATCATCAACATACGTTTGACCAGCTACGTAAAAAGTAGAGTCATCCCATCGATGTACACTTGTGAGTTCATCAGCCCCAAGTCCACCCATTGTTTTTGTCCAAAGTGTATCCCCGTTCTTATCTGTACGAACGATGTACATGTCTGAATTGTTCGTTGGATTAGACAATGTTACGCCAACCATAAACATTCCAGTATCTCTTGTTAAAGCAGCATCATGCAGTCGCTCCCATTCAGATTCACCATACGCCCGCTCCCATTCCATCACACCATCGATATCCGTTTTTATAAGGTAGAAATCGTATCCACCTTCTCCAATCGAATTAGTTGTTCCTGCGATGAAAAAACCAAATCCTTGTTGGTAGGCAACACGTTTTCCTTGATCCAATTCAGCTCCGCCATAATGGTGCGACCAAATAGGGGTTCCCATGCTGTCAATTTTCATTAGAAATGCCTGAGATCCAATTCCGCCAGGGTAACTGTCAGAAGATCCTGTAATCACATAACTACTGTCTTCTAATTGTACAGCACCTTCAGCATTGTCGTCGCCTCCATTTGTATACAGGTGAAAGAATGCAATTTGACCAAAGGTCATACTGGAGAATAAGAATATTCCTATGACTATTAAAATGCGCATCTAACTCGAATAAAAAGTGACTGTCCACTACCCTTTTTGGATACTAGACCAATAATATTTTCAGAAGCCAATCCCACTGATATTTTCTTGAAATTCATATTTGCATAAAGTCCACCACGGAAATTTGTGAATCCTCCGTAGCCAATATTTGCTCCAAAACTCAAGAAATCAGTCGTCTTGTAATGGAGTCCTGCATATGCGTAAGGACTATAAATAATACTTGGGTACAGCCGAATTCCAAAGAACGATTGCAATTTTTTCGCTGAGTGTCGATCAACAATTTTCCCTATTTGAATGAATCCAGGCAATAGAACCGCTCGTTTTCGTAATTCTGATGATACTCCAAGAGAAGCAAGCACATCGATACTATCCATGATGATTGCATTATCACCAATCACATCTTCAAATTCCAATCCTGAAAATTGAATTGTTGTATCAATTCTGTAATACTTTTGACCTTCAAAAAGATAGGCCATTCCAACATTCTTCGCGAGAATCTGAATATAGGCTTCTTCACCATTCCCCCAAGCAACTGGCAATTTGAAATCTATATCGACTCCCAATCCAATACCTTGACTGAACTTTGTTGAATTTCGCATGATCAATTCGCCATCCATCTCCAAGGTTACATCCTGTCCATCCTCACTTTGCGAAATTTCAAAATCCCTAAAGCTACTAGACATGTAATTGTTCATGTTATAGACATTGATACTCATATTGGATTTCGTCTTGTTATCAATAAATCCAACGCCAACTTTTTGAACTGACACGAACGTCATATCCATTCCAGACATTGACATTGTATCCCCAACATAGCGATCGTTCCCATAAAAGATCAACCCAAAGGCATCATCCGAATAGATTCCTCCGCCAAACGCATTGGTTCCAGCCTTAAAAATCATTCCCCAATCGTGTTTCTTGAATGGCTTGATGTTGTAGTTTCTATATTCAATATCAGAAGTTAATACCCCACCTACTCGATTCAAACCTTTGTGACGGGCGTCTGAAGCATCTTTGATTTCTGAAGTAATCAATCCCCCATAAATAAATTTGGAGAAAAGTTGATTTTGCATCGCTGAACTTGAATAACTTAATCCACCCGCAACGATAATTTCTTGCGACCGAGGTAAGGTATCGTATTGAATTGGGAGCAACTGTGCAGCTGCAAATTGACTTCCGACTAATGCACAAAATAGTGCACAGATATATGTGATTTTCTGTCTCAAACTAGAACTGATTTTCTGTAGTAAAACGTGTTCGCAATTTCACACCAAGGAAAGCTCCTGCAGGGATTTGAAATTGCTCATTGATCGATGTGTTTGCATTCGGTGTATTAAAGGCTGATTGCACAATGATGTATTTAATGCTGTTCAAATCATCCACCACTTCGCTGCCTAGAATCCATTTGATATCCGAGTGCATTATTTTGAGTCCAGATGCAGCATCAATATTTCCATATTCAGCAGATTGGATCACGTCCGTGCCATTGATAGTATGGATCACTGCTTTGTTTGCATTCAGAAAGATTAATTTCACATTCGCAGAGATTGGAAATGCATTACTTGCTTTCAACAACAGTTCACCTTTTGTCACACGGGTAGCTGATGAGTTTTGAGAAAGATCAACAGGAAAAGTATCTTGAACGATCAATCCATCAAAACCAATTGACAAAGGTAAGTTCGCATGAACTCGCACCTTGAATCGACTATCTGGATAGATTTCATCTGAACCTGCTGAGATATTTCCCCAAGGATTAATTTCAATCTGATAGCCTGCAGTATATTTCCGACCGAGATTTTCAATAAATTGTTCTACGTTACTATTTCCTTGATCAAAAACAATTTCTTTGATCGATGGAGTAATTCCGTTCCATCCTCCAGTAGCTGGATTCAGCGTGAAAGCTGTTCCAATTTGAGCATGGGATAAATCCAAAAGGCTTCCATAACTATTTTCACTTGACAATTTCGTCAACAATCCTGTCGCGCCAACTTTTATCCCATTTTCAATTTCAAACTTGATTGTTGAAGCAGGAAAATCAACAGCTCCTGATTGTACAACATCCATCATGTCGAAAATGAAATCTGTTGTATCAGACACTAGTTGATTACCAAAATATCCTCGTGCATAATCCAGATAAATTCCGCGTAAACCAACATCTACTTTAACGATATGAGAACTAGACATTGTTACAGTCGGGCCATTTGGATCAGAAGTTACTGTTACTTTCGAAGTCAAGAGATTTCGTTCATTACCATCTATACCGGTAAGGTTAAAAGAATAACCTGATAAGTCGATCGTAACGCTTACCTCTCCTGGATCTGCTATTGTTCCTGCATCAGCAACGAGATCTTCACTGAACGGAATGCCATCCTTTGTTACACCGACCAATTTAATATTAAAAAAGGCCTTCGTTTCTACTGGATTCTTTACTGTAATATCTAAAAATCCCTCCCTTGCAACAATTTGCTTCAATTCAACATCAGCGAAACCAAGATCATTCTCGGACTCTTCGTTGAAAAAAGTATAATTGGGCGGGACATTTATGAATGCAAAAGCAATTCCATAATTCTTATGGATAACCGTATCAGCAATTGTTAAAACGTCGTTCACGCCCCTATCAAGAAGTGTTCGATTAAAATCCACGACATAATAACCAGATGTATTCGTCAAAGTCGAATCATTCACCAAGTTGCTTAATGAAAGTGTATCATTGATTATTGGAGCGCTCCAATCAGTTTCCCAAACGGTTTTCTCTTTTTTACAGCTGCTCAGTAGCAGGGCAAATGTCAGAATAATAAGTAATTTGTTTCGCATTGTAGTTAAGACGTTTGAGTTCGTTAATTGGTTGGTCTAAACCCGTTCTAGGATCGTCGCATAACCTTGACCCACTCCAATACACATGCTTACCAGCGCATACTTCGAATTCGTTTCTTGTAATTGAATCGCAGCAGTGTTCAAAATCCGAGCTCCAGTCATCCCCAATGGATGTCCAAGGGCAATTGCTCCACCATTCGGATTAATTCGAGGATCATTGTCTGCAATACCCAATTTACGAGTACACGCAAGAACTTGAGCTGCGAACGCTTCGTTCAATTCCAAAATATCCATTTGATCTAAGGTCAATCCTGAACGCTTGAGTATTTTTTCGGAAGCGAAAACAGGTCCGATCCCCATGATTCTAGGTTCTACACCAGCTACTGCACCACCAACGATACGTGCAATTGGCTTCAAGTTATATCTCTTTACGGCGTCTTCAGATGCGATCATCAACGCTGCAGAACCATCATTTAAACCAGAAGAATTTCCAGCAGTTACTGAACCATCCTTTTTAAATGCAGGTCGCAATCCAGAAAGTGCTTCGATTGTTGAATTTGTTCGAATGAACTCATCATTTTCGAATATAATTGGGTCTTTTCTTCGTTGAGGAATTGACACTGGAATAATTTCTTTTGCTAACCGCCCTGATTTCATTGCAGCAGTGGCCTTTTGCTGAGACCAAAGTGAAAACTGATCTTGTGCTTCACGTTCGATTCCATAGAGCTCTACCAAATTCTCAGCAGTTGTCCCCATTCCTTCCGTTCCATACAATTCTTCCATTTTCGGATTAATGAATCGCCATCCAAATGATGAATCATGCATTTGAGAATCTCGTCCAAACGCTTTCGAAGCTTTCGACATTACCCAAGGTGCACGTGTCATGTTTTCAACACCACCAGAGATGTACAAATCTCCTGCTCCATCTTTAATCGCTCTTGACGCATTAATTGTAGAAGCCATTCCAGATGCACACAAACGATTGATTGTTTCACCACCAACCTGCCAAGGCAAGCCAGCAAGAAGTCCTGCCATCCGCGCAACATTTCTGTTATCTTCTCCTGCTTGATTTGCACAGCCAAAGAGAACATCTTCTATTTCCATCGGATCAATAGATGGGTTTCTATCTAGAAGCGCTTTAATTGTATGAGCAGCTAAATCATCTGCACGAACGGCTGATAAAGTTCCACCAAAATTTCCTATTGGAGTTCTTACTCCATCAACGATATATACTTGTTTCGACATGTCAATTAATTGAAAGGTAAAGTTAACAATTTTGCCATTGTTGAAAACTTCCTATTTGACTTAGGCACAAAGTTTGTAATTTGGATACTCGAATTAGAAAAAACCAAAACAAAACAATGAGTCCGACTAAACCAATCGTGCTTGCTACGCTCGCGATAGCAATCAGTTCTTCTTCCTTTGCTCAGTTAGAAGAATTAACACCGGAAGAACAATCCTACAAGGATTCCATCCAGGCCTTAAACGAAGATAACGCTGCCATTGCAAGCAGTCAAGAAGCATACAATAAAGGAATTGACCTTTTCGGTCAAGAAAAGTATAGTGCTGCTGTTCAAGAATTCGGAAAGTCCATTGAATTTGATCCAAATTTCACCGCTGCTTACTACAATAAAGGTGTCGCTGAAAATAAATCAGAGAAATACAACGATGCCGTAAAAACGTTAACCCACCTAATCAAACTAAAAAACGCTTATTCAAAGGCATTTTTTCAACGTGGTTTAAGTTATCAAGGACTGAACGATTACGTGAAAGCCGAGGAAGATTATGAAAAGTCAATCAAACTGGACGCAACGAATCCAAAAGCCTACTATAATTTCGGAACACTTCGATTTTTACAGAAGGATTACGAAGGCGCTGTAAAGTACTTCTCGAAAACAATTTCCTTGGACAAAGCCAACGTTAATGCCTATAATGATCGTGGTTCATCTTATCGAATGCTCGGGAAATATCCTCAGGCCATAGCTGACTATGAAGCGGCCATTGCGAAAAACCCAAATTTGGCTTTCGTGTTGAATAATTTAGGAACAACAAAGTCAAAAACGAAAGACTACACTGGAGCCCTCGCTTCTTTCAATCGTGCTATTTCCATTGATGCTAGTTTCCACCTTGCTTACAATAATCGTGGAGTAGTTCAAATGAATCAAGGTCGCATGGTCGATGCTGAAAAGGATTTCAAAAAAGCGCTTTCAGTAAAATCTGGCTATGCACCTGCAGCGTCAAATTTGAGTGCCCTCTATTTCAAGAAAAAGGAATACAAAAAAGCACTTGATCAAGCCAATAAAGCTATCTCAATGGATAAATCCAATGCTGCGGCTTATGTGAATCGAGCGAACGCTAAAGAAATGACACGCGACATGAATGGTGCGTGTCAAGATTGGCTCAAAGCAAAGGAATTAGGGTCTGAAGCTGGAAAAAAATACTACGCAGGAAACTGTGGAAACTAATTAAATCAAATTATGAAATATATAGTTACATCAATTGCCTTGGTAATTGGACTGATGGCTTCAGCACAAAATGTCGACTTCAAATCTGCTAACTTCAAGGATGACAAAGAAGGCTTCAAAAAGGCAAATGCGGCAATTAAAACAGGAGATGAATTCTTCACGCTCGGAAATGAAGCGGTATTTGCGGTAAAAAGTCCAGGGTTAAACTTTGAACTGGCGCGAGTGCAGTATGAAAAAGCGCAAAAATTCAACTCAAGTAATGGAGAGTTGAATTACAAAATTGGCGTGTGTTATGCGAATAGCTCTTACAGTGAGAAATGTATTCCTTTCTTAAAAACAGCGTACAAACTTGATCCTGAATGTGATCCGTTTTTGAATTTCTATTATGGCTATGCGCTTCAATTGGATGGAGATTTCAATGGCGCAAAGAAAGCGTACGTGAAATTTGAGGCTGAGTATAAAAGAGCAGATAACTTTTCGAAGTTTGTCAGCAAGCGAAAACGCGAATGCAAAGTGGCGATCGGTTCCATTGCAAGTCCTATTCGTGCTTGGGTAGACAACGTAAAAGAACTAAACACTGTGAACAACGAATACGGTCCTTCTGTTTCAACAGATGGTGCAGAGCTCATTTTAACATCAAACCGACCAAACGGCCATACACCAAATGAAGTTGGAGGTTATGATGACGACATTTACACATCAACACTTGAAAATGGAATTTGGTCAAAGCCAACTCCAATCAAAGGAGCTGTAAATACCGAATCAGATGATGTATCGAACAACTTAAGTTATGACGGGACAAAATTATTAATGCACCGTGTTGAAGACGGACAATGTGATATTTTCGAAAGTAAATTAGTAGGTGCGAATTGGACCGCTCCAAACAAATTACCTTCTTCTATATCTTCTACTCGTGCAAACGAACGCTTCGCTTCTTACAGCGCTGATGGATGGAGTATTTATTTCAACAGAGACAATGCCACGCGATCGACAGGATACGAAGTAATGTATAGTAGCATGCAGAGTAAGATTCAAAAGAACTACATGGCGGCTCAAATGATTTCAACGGTCAACAGTAAATTCAACGAAGGCCCAATTTACATTCACCTTGATGGAAAAACAATGTACATCGCATCGGAAGGAACTGGATCTATGGGTGGATACGATATTTTCATATCTGAAAACATCAACGGTACTTGGTCGAAACCAAAAAACTTGGGTTATCCGATCAATACGCAATATGACGACTTCTTTTTCTCTGGAACAGCGAACGGGAAATATGCATATATCGCATCCAACCGTGCTGGTGGAAGTGGCGGTTTTGACATCTACAAAGTAACTTTCTGGGGACCTGAAAAAGAACCAGTAATGGCAACAGAAGATTATTTATTGGCTTCGATAGTGAATCCAATTGCAGACAATTCAATGGAAGAATCTGTTACGGTAAAGAAAAAATCGTTTACAGTATTTAAAGGGATCACAATTGATGCGATTTCGAGAAAACCTGTTGAAGCGGAAATTGAAATCACAGATAATGCGACTGGAAAAATGATCCAGACCTTCACAACGAACAGTGCAACAGGTAAATTCATCATCACGCTTGCATCTGGAAAGAATTACGGAATCGCAGTAAAGGCTGAAGGATACCTCTTCCACTCTGAGAATTTTGATATTCCAAAAGGGAGTTCTGACAATCTTGTAAACAAAGTGATTGAGTTGAAGAACATCAAGATTGGAAGTAAGATTGCTCTTAGAAATATTTTCTTCGACACTGGAAAATCACTCTTGCGTTCACAATCAAATGCCGAGTTGGATCGACTAGTGAAATTGATGAAAGATGTTCCAAACTTGAAAGTGGAGATCTCTGGTCACACTGACAATACTGGATCGGCTAAATTGAACGAGTCATTGTCTCAGAGTCGTGCACAAGCAGTTGTTACCTACTTAACAAAAAAAGGAATTGCAGCATCTCGCATGACAGCAAAAGGATATGGGCCAAACGCACCAATCACTTCGAATGGAACAGCAGATGGACGACAACAGAATCGTCGAACAGAATTTGAAATTACAGGGAACTAGAAACGGACTTCGCTTCGCTCAGCCCTTTAGATTTTCAGATACGGCTTCGCCTTTAGATTGTTAGACGAAGTAGTTGGTAAGTTTTATAGGTTAGATGGTCGGAAGCTGTACGTTGGATTGTTTGATGACAAAACATTCCCATACGATTTTTGGATGCTTAAGACGGCATTCACTAACTTCGAAAAAAGAGAATCCCGATTTGGACTATAGATGTCTGGATCGGGATTTTTTATGATCTATTTAACATTAAATCATAAACGAAAGTTGCGTTAGGGATTGAAACGAAAATCCTTCTTATGTTCCGAAGAAGATTGTAGTAAAAAGCGCGCTCGAACGCCAAACCAAAACAAAGACATCCGAGCGGCCATTCTAAAGTTCTCCTAAAATGAAACCTAGGATAACTATCAATAAAAGAGCTTGTAAAAATCTCATAATTCTAATTTTAGGTTATACGTCAAATCTACGATGAGTCCATACGATTGGTCAACTGATCTCAACAAGTCCAAAACTGCGAGTTGCGAGTTTCGCAAGTGAAAATGATTACTGTTGATTCTTCACTTTTCCTTATTTTTGAGCAAAGCAATTATATGTTCAAAGCGATTTCATCAAGCGATATTTCTATTTTCCAAGATCTTTTAGGAGATCGATGCTTGGTTGATGAAGAATCACTCTTCAATTATAGTCATGATGAGACGGAAGACATTTCGATCTTACCAACAGTTGTACTCAAACCGATTTCTCCAGAAGAGATTTCAAACATCCTGACTCATTGTAATGCCGAGAACATTTGCGTGACGCCTTCTGGTGCTCGAACGGGCTTAAGCGGTGGAGCAATTCCTGTTCATGGAGGAGTTGCTTTGTCGATGGAAAAGTTCAATCACATTTTAGAAATCGATGAGAACAATCACCAAGTAACGACAGAACCCGGAGTCATTACGCAAGTT
>NVXP01000065.1 GCA_002733985.1 Fluviicola sp.
AAACAAAAAGAAGGGTGAATTTTTTCATTTATTTACTTTTTCTGAATTGGGTTGAGCGTACATTAATGTCCCAAACAAGGGTTACTTTCCGATACAAAATTTAGCGAAAATATTCCCCAACAAATCATCCGTTGAGATATCACCAGTAATTGTACCAAGTTCAAACATTGCCTGACGGATATCAATCGCAACCCAATCAGCGGAAATATTCGTTTCAAGACCGTTCAGTGCTTTTTCCAAAGCCTCCGCTGTTTTCACCAAGGCTTCATAATGTCGAGCATTCGAAACAATCGTTTCATTCGCCATGTCAAAACCATCCAGCACAGAATTCACCATCCATTCTTTCAAGGTTTCGATGTTCTCTCCTTCTTTCGCACTGATCGCGATTCCCTCGGCTGATGCGTTGAGGTCTGATTTATTGACGATCAATTGAATTCGTTTATTCGGATAGGTCGATTCCAGTTCAGAAACCCACGTTTTCACTTCTTCAATACTCGTGGAAACAGATGCATCTGCTAGGCAAAGCACAATTTTGGCTTGATCGATCTTCTCTTTGGAACGAACAATTCCCATTGCTTCAATTTCTTCTGCTCCTTCTCTAATTCCAGCAGTATCGATCAATCGGAATAGAATTCCTTCAATATTCAGTGTTTCTTCAATGACATCACGCGTGGTTCCGGCGATATCGCTAACAATTGCTCTGTCGTCTCCCAACAATTGATTTAGTAAAGTACTTTTTCCTGTATTCGGAGCACCAACAATTGCAACAGGAACCCCCGTTTTAATTGCATTTCCTAATTCGAAGGATTCAGCAAGTCGACTGACATAGGCCAGCACACTTTTTACCAATGCTTTTAGCTCTGTTCGATCAGCAAACTCAACATCTTCTTCAGCAAAATCGAGTTCCAACTCAACCAAGGATGCAAAGTGAATTAATTTATCTCTGAGATCTTTCAATTCAGATGAAAAACCACCTCGAAGCTGTTTCAAGGCGATTTCGTGGGAACTTCGTGATTGTGCCGCGATCAAATCTGCCACCGCTTCTGCCTGAGACAAATCCATTTTCCCATTCAGGAATGCACGTTGGGTATACTCTCCAGGTTTCGCCAAACGACACCCGTTCTTTGTCAGTATTTTAATTATTTGTTGTTGAATAAAGGGCGATCCATGACAGGCAATTTCAGCACTTTCTTCTCCTGTGAAACTTTTCCCATCAGCAAAAATGGTAATGAGCACCTCATCAATGAGTTTGCCTTCATCGGAAATAGTTCCAAAATGAGCCGTATGGGATACTTTACCAATCAGCGATTTTGAAAAGATCTTCGAAACGATTTCCCAGGACTTATTCCCAGAAACTCGAATTACACTAATCGCTCCGATTCCATTCGCTGTTGCCAGCGCACAAATTGTTTCTTGATGATTCAACATGCTGCAAAAGTAATGCTTGTTTCACTTTATTCGAGCACGGAGCTATAACTTTATGATTAAAACGAATGATGGACATAAGTACTACTACCATTCTAGCTGTAGTCCTACTTCGTTTTGATGTTGGAATCGCATATTTGATGTAGAAATTCGGCGTATTTACGATTCCCTGATTCATTAAAATGATGGTCGGGAGCATAATCTTGTTTGGTTAAATTGGTAATTCGAACCCAAGGAAAGTTCCCTACCATTTTATCAACCAAAGACTTGGACACGCCCAAGTTATCACGCTCTGGGATAATAGAAACAATCAATTTACACTGGTTCTTCTCACAAATGCTCTTAATATCTTCAAGGATTTCAGCATTCACTGTGTAGCCAACTTTTGATTGATTCACAAAATTCCAATAGTCCTCCGATTCTTTCGATCCCACATTTCCAATAATTCCCATTTTTGCGAAGGCCCTCCAGAGTAATGTTGAAATTCTCGTTTGACTAGATGCATAATTAACCCAACTCATACCTTTGGGAATCATCGTTTGATCGATCATTCTTGCATAAGCGTCTTCAGCATTCTTAGCGTATTTCCCATGTGGCGCTGACATCAATGTACCTGCATTCGTGTTGTAATACTGTGGGTAAAATGGTTTTAATTCTATTCTATGTTCGGCAATGTCATTTCCCAAAAACAAATTTAATACAACGATATCTGGTTTTACGGTTGAAATGTATTTACGGGCGACTTCATAGTATTGAGGAAGATTTACTCCGACAATTCCTGAATTGTAAACAAGAAACCCACGAGATGTGAGGTCATCAGCAAAGCTTGAACTTAAGTTTTCCACTCCAGATCCCCAAGTAAAAGAATCTCCAAGTAAAAATATTTTCTGTTTTTTTGAAGGTATATCTTCGAACTCGACGCTTCTAAAACCATCAGAATTAATTGGTGATTTTACATATTTGAGTATTGCTTTTTCGTACGGAGATAGATCACCCTTTAAACGTAACCCCTTAACGAAAGTGGAAAATTCAGTCTGAACGCCTCCTTGAGCAAATTCTAAAAAATCTCGGCCAACGCGATAAGGAGTATAATGCCTTTTTTCATAATTCAATGTTGCCTGAAAAAGCAATTTGCTCCCAATATTGCCCTTCTTTATATAATTCCTTGCATAAATTCTTGCGCCACTATCCACATACATGATTCCTTGATTGTCCGCGCTGTACCCCTCAAATTCTACGAGCTCATCCACAACTGAAAAGTGTTGGTCGTATGATGTCATGCCCGGAACAAAACCTGCAAGTGCTAAGCTAAACTCCGCGATAACGAGAAAGGTAAAGAGAACTCGTCCATTGTTTTGAAAATATACTAGTCGTTGAGATCTCGATGCTAAATGCTCATTTAGTCCTTGTTCATATTCTAATCCTTGATTCTCATTGTTAGATGATCCGCCTATTGCTCTCATTACTCGAACATGCCTTCTAAGTAGAAAAAGCGGAAATGAAATCAGAAAGAACAACGACAATTTGGGCAAAGAAAAGATCAATAGAAGGCCCACTCCAAGGTAATATCCCGATTTCCAAGTAAACGTGTATTGAATTCCCAAACGTTTTCGAGCATATAACCGACGTGACAGCCAGATAATTAACATCAACACGAATAAAAGCAGGAATTCGAACACGGGATAAATATACCTTTTCTAACCCCCACAGACCATCTATATGTGTTCCCTTTCTATGTAATCTGAGATTGGTTATCATTTTCTACTGAGTTGGTTCAGTCAATATTTAATTGAGAATCGGTGAGATCAAGTTCCGGTTAGTAATACCATTGAATTATTACTATATTTACCATGGTAACTAATTATGTTATGAAAGAACAACGAAGGAGTTTTATAGGAAAATTGATCGGAGGGTTGGCAGCATTACCATTATTGAGTGTAACGCGAACTAAACAGGAAACGAATTCGATGCGTTCCGAAAATTATCGGGAGCATCAAGATAATAAAGACATGAAAAAAATAATAAAAAAGACACGAGCACTTGGTTTTCAATGGGAAACAGCAGACCCATTTCTATTTTGTGTTCACCACGAGGATAAATATCCCGCAGGAAATGAAGAAATGGCACCCGATCCCGAATCACTCAAAGGTCGAATCATCGGGCAAGATTTCATCGTGAAGGACGGTTGGCGTATGTATCACGGTAGCACAGTTCCAGGATTTCCTGGGCATCCGCACCGAGGGTTTGAAACCATTACAGTTGTACGCGAAGGAATGGTCGATCATGCTGATTCAACTGGAGCAGCTGGACGCTATGGAAACGGAGATGTTCAATGGATGACAGCTGGAAAAGGAGTACAACATTCAGAAATGTTCCCACTCGTTCATTCGGATAAGACAAACCACATGGAATTGTTTCAAATTTGGTTGAACTTGCCAAAGAAAAGCAAGATGGTTGAACCCCATTTTAAAATGCTGTGGCGCGAAGATTTACCTATCGTAAAGTTGGATGAAGACCGTGTAAGAATTGAAGTGATCGCTGGAAAGCTCAACGAACAATTGGCACCTAGTCCTCCCCCGGATTCTTGGGCTTCGGAAGATGAAAATGCGGTAGGTATATTCAATATTCACTTAGATCCTGACGCCACGTTCGAATTAGGAGCTGCTGGAGAAGGAATTAATCGAACAGTCTATTATTATGAAGGAAATGATTTGGCCATCGGCGAAGAAAAAATTCCACACTATCATGCTGCAGATGTTGATCCAACAGCAAAATTGATCTTTAAAAACGGTGGTGAAATATCGAAAGTGCTCATTCTTCAAGGTAAGCCTATCGATGAACCAGTGGTTCAACACGGTCCATTTGTTATGAACTCACGAGAAGAAATTCAACAAGCTTTTGAAGATTACCACGCCACTCAATTTGGTGGATGGCCTTGGGAAAAATACGATCTRGTACATSATMGATCAAAAGGTCGGTTTGCYTTGCATGCTGACGGTAAGGAAGAAATTAAGTAAGATTCATTTTATGTTTCAATTCGAATCACTCCAAATTTTGAATCATACATGTCCCTTTTCTTTGAACAATATGTCGTTCATAGAGAATTCAGAACAGTTAATCGAATAAGAGACTGTAAACACGGTAATCCTTTCTTCAAGCAGGATAAATGAACTAATTTTACTTTGGTTATTATCTGCTCGAAGAGCAAATTACTTATTGTGATTAAGTGGTTTAACTTAAGGCCCCAATCAGAATTCTGATTGGGGCCTTTCTATTCAATTCTTTGTTTTCTATTATTTGATCATCATACGCTCTGCATAACGTTGACCCAAGTACTCTACTTCAACAATGTAAACACCTGAACTAAAAACTTGGGAAAAGAACGAATACCTTCCATTTTAGAAAAAATTCACCTCCTTTTATTTGAATAACTAGCATATAATCACTAACTTAAGAAGAACCCCTTAAAAATTACTGACCATGTCAACTCCCGTAGAAACAGATTGGACTCGCCCAGAATTTAAAGCATATCTTCTAACGTACGCAGCTAAAGCTGATTATATAGAATCGCTTGAGGAAAAAGAAATTATTCAACAATTAGTGTCTCCTTCAGAGTATCGACGAATTCACAAGGAAATAGACAAGGACAATGATTATCAAAGTCTACAAAAAATTATGTACAACCTGAAAAAATTCAATTATTCGAAAGACGAATTGGATAAATTAATGGACGATATCAAAAACTTATTTCTTTCTGATGGTGAATACGACCTACTCGAACAGAATATGTATCACTCGTTAAAACGATTACTCAGCTGACTACATTCCTGGCGTCCCTCCTACCATTCCCTTGAACTGCTTCATCATTTGAAGCATATTACTTGGATTGGACATCATTTTTTAGTGTCACCAAATAACTTAGGTGATTAAGTAGTTTAAGTTAAAGCCCCAATCAGAATTCTGACTGGGGCTTTTCTATTCAATAATTTGCTTTTATTTAATCATCATGCGTTCCGCATAACGTTGACCCAAGTATTCTATTTCAATAATGTAAACCCCTGAACTGAATTCAGAAACATCCACTTGTTCATTCGAGTTAAATGTTCGTAAAATGCGCCCATTCAAATCAATTAGTTTAATCGCATCAAATTCAACTTCAGAAACTACTGTAAAGTTATTCTCCGTTGGATTTGGGAAGATCGAATATGCAATTTCTGTGTTTTCAGTCATTCCTAAACAATCATCAACAAGTACAGTTTGGACGCTTTGTCCTGAACAACCATTCGCATCAGTATAGTCATACGACACAGTCCATGTTCCAACTCCAGCAGTTGCAGGATCAAAGTCATTCCCCGTAACTCCAGGTCCACTATATGTTCCACCGGCAGGAGTACCTTCCGTCATTGTATACGGAGAAGCCGTAGCACATAAATCTGGAATCGAAGCAAATGCTACAACTGGACTGTCATTAACCTCAATCGTCTCAACTGCACTTCCATCACAACCATTCGCATCTATGTAGTAATAGGTGATACTATGTGTTCCAACACCAGCCAAACCAGTATCGAAAGATCCCATAGAAACCCCAGTTCCCGAATAATCTCCGCCAGAAGGTGCTCCTCCTGTTAAAGTAATACTTCCACCATTCACACATGAAGAAGCGAATGGAGAAAGAGTAACTGTTGGCAATGGGTGAATTATCAAATCTGTCCCATTATCAGTGCCAATAGTTGAAGGATCCGATGCCACAACTCGAATTCGATAAGCTGTTCCTACTGGCGTTATTCCAGAAACAACACCCGTAATCATTAGCGGCCCTGAAGCAGAAGAAGACAAAGTTCCTATTACGATTGGTACGGCAAATGACCCTGAAGCATCTGACAGCTCAGCAGAATAACTATTTCCCCCATTAAATGTTCCTGTAGCAGTAAATGGCACCAGTACTGTTAACGTTGATCCAAAACACCAACTTGTCGGTTGAATAATCCCTGTGACTATATCATTTGTTGCTGCCACTCCAGTTACGGTAATTTCATCTATGCAAAAAGAAGGATCAGCTGCACTTGCTGCCGTCGTATTTACAAAACGAAAGGCGAACATAATGCTCGCTTGATTATCCCATGCTGGATCTGCTATCACCGTTTGAGACCAGTTTGTCACGTTATTCATGTTACTTTGCTTCAAAACCCATGTTACTCCACCATCTAAGCTGTAGTATAATTCACCAAATGCTGTTGCACTTCCCGCGCACATCCACCAGAAATCAAATTCAACTCCAGTGAAACCGAGCGTAGAAATAGGTGACGTCATCTTCGAAAAATTAGACTCGTCGAAAACACAAGTTCCATCTGAAGGAACGTAAGACGCACAATTTATTCCACTTGTAATAGCTGCTTGAGCAGTAATGTGCAGGTAATTACTCGAAGGTGATCCTGTTATTGCTCCTGGCTGAGAAGGAGTATTCGTGACCGTGAATGAAAACGGAAAACCGAGGCATGTAAATGTTCCTGACCCTCCAGAATAGACGTTATTCATCAACCAGGTGTTACTTGTATTTGCTGCACCAAGGTCCGAAGTGTTTAGCGAAAAGGTATTTCCTGTTTCAAATGTTTCTTGATAAATGGTCGTTTGCGAATATCCATAAGTTGCGAATAAAGCACACCCAATTAGTAGTAGTTTTTTCATAGATAAATTAAGTTAGTGTTAGGTAAATATAGTTGATACTATTCTGATTAGATAACGCAGAAACTCCTAGAGTGTTGGCTATCGCTTCTTCTGAAAGAACTYTTGCATGAGCTCTCGTCCTTCTGCTTCAAGTACTCCATGAATGATTTTCGTTTTAGGATGATATAATTCACCTACAGTACTTGCACCTCGTTTCTCATCACTTGCAGCGAATACAATTTTATCAATTTGCGACCAATACAATGCACCTGCACACATCACACAAGGCTCAAGCGTAATGTACATCGTGCAGCCTTTGAGGTATTTTCCACCTAAAAAATTCGCAGCAGAAGTAATTGCTTGCATTTCCGCATGGGCAGTAACATCATTTAGTTTTTCTGTAAAATTGTGCCCGCGAGCAATGATTTGATCATTCGCAACGACAACAGCTCCCACGGGAATTTCATCTGCATCAAATGCCTTTTGAGCTTCATTGAGTGCTTGCCGCATGAAATATTCATCATTGTAAGGTGTAATCATTCTCCGAAATTAAACAATTCAAAATAATCAGATGAATACGTACTTTTAAGGCATGAATCAAGTACCCGCTTCCCTTCAAAAAGGTGACCTCATTGCAATTGTAGCTCCTGCAAAATCAATCGAACGTGAGCATGTTCTTTTTGCCAAAGCTTTCTTTGAAAAAGAAGGTTTTCGAGTAGAAATAAGCAAAAACTGCCTTGGAGAACACCATTATTTTTCTGGAGATGAAGCCCAACGACTCATTGATTTTCAATCTGCACTGGATAATCCTGAGGTGAAGGCGATTATTTGTGCGCGTGGCGGATATGGCTGTGTGCAATTACTCGATCGTATTCAATGGGCCGCGCAACTTCGTGAACCAAAATGGATTGTTGGGTTCAGTGATGTGACGTATTTACATCAACGGATGCAGAAACATGAAATTGCGAGTATTCATGGAACCATGCCGCTAAATTTCCAACAAAATTCGGAAGAAGCACTATCAACTTTGATTGGATGCTTGATGGGGAAACCCTCTGAAATTTCTTGGAAACCGAATGAGTACAATCGTTTAGGAACCGCAACAGGAACCCTTGTTGGTGGGAATTTATCCATTCTTTATGCCTTGCTTGGAACGGATGATCAAATCGATTTCGAGAATACCATTCTTTATATTGAAGATGTAGGCGAACCTATTTATGCGATCGACCGCATGTTCTATGCTTTTTCGAAGGCGGGCATTTTTGATAAAATTAAAGGACTTATTATTGGAGGAATGACAAACCTTTCAGATACGCCTGTTCCATTTGGAAAACGCTACGAAGAAGTAATTCTTTCACATTTCGACTATCGAAAAATTCCGATTGCCTTTAATTTACCTGCTGGACATATTGATGATAATCGAGCGTTAATCCTTAACGCCAATGTGGCATTAACGGCATCTCAAAACTCCTCTCAATTAAGCTATTTATAGTTTTACCCCAACGTAATTAACAGAACTCGTGTCATTTATTCCTAGGTAGGTTATTACTTGACGTTTTGAAATAAAAAGAGAGTCATCCTCCCAACGAATTCCCTTTCGTTGAAAATTACAGCTACAATATAACGAACCGTCTTCTGATAGATTGACCTTTCATAGTAATCACAGCAATATATGATCCCATCCCAAGGTCGTTTAAATCGATTCCGTTCTCTCGAACTTCCCAGGTGCCAACATAGGTTCCGCTTGCGCTAACAATTTGACAAATCGAGCCTTCTGGAGCATTGATGTACACATCATCTACCGACGGATTTGGCGAAACGATTACTTGATACGAAGCCAGTTCTCGTTTAACGCTTACCTCTTCGATTTCACTTCCTGAAGATTGGGCAAAAGTTGGTGCACTCAGCAAAAGCAGAGCAAAAAGGGTTGACTTTTTCATTTTTGGAGAATTAACAGTTCTTCTACATAACTCCTCCTTTGAAATAGCGTTACACAAAAAAACCGTCCCGATAGCTATCGGGACGGTTCTTAATAACTCAATGTTTTAGATTTTAGAGCTTGTAATACACTCCAATATTTGGACTAATTGTAGAAAAGCTTTCCATTTCATCCGTAAAATCATTCTTGTAAAAGGCAAAACCGTATTTGAAGTTAAAGTTAATACCCAATTGATCACTAACTTCATAATCTACCCCTATCACTGGAGCTAAAGAAAAGTATGAATCAGAAGCTTTAGAGTCTCCTACTTTAAATCCTGCTTTTAAAAGCCCTAAGTGAAGTCCAACATATGGTCGAAACTTATCTTCTAAAAACAGATACTCCCCCGAAACAGAAATTGGTACTAGACTAGATGTGAATTTTGTGCTCAAGATTTCTTCCGACGTTTGGTAATAACCCAAATTGGCACCTACCCGAATTTCATCCGTTACACCATATTTAAATGTTAACTCTCCACCAAGCAATGATTCTGCATTGTCTTCTGTAGATTTTAGTAACCCTCCGCCCAATCCAATAGACATTTGAGCCATGGAACTAAAGGAAATTAATGATAAACAAACTAATGCTACTGAATAAATCTTTTTCATCTTTTGAATTTTTGGTTGACTTTAAAAGTATGGAAATTAGACTTTTGAGAGTGTAATAAAACTCCTGCTCGGTTTGTTTTCGATGGAGTTACGTAAATAAACGTTCAAACAACTATTTAAACTGAATCTAAATAAAGAAAACACACCCACGAATGTCGATGAACTGTTAAATTTGCGTAAAGTATACTTCATATATATTCAAACATGAGTAAATCAGGTCTTTTAAAATCTTCTATTGCACGAAAAGTGTCAATGGCGTTATCCGCTTTTTTCCTAATGTTTTTCTTGCTTCAGCATTTGACGATCAACATGACATCAGTATTCAGCGCGGGAGTATTCAACGAAATCTCCCACTTCATGGGAACGAATTTTGTGATTCAGTACTTGTTGCAACCAGTTCTAATCTTCGGGGTGGTTTTTCACTTCACGATGGGCTTTGTTCTTGAACTCAAAAACTGGAGATCTCGCGATGTACGGTATGTAAAATATAAAGGTGGTGCAAGCTCCTCTTGGGTGAGTCGAAACATGCTTTGGACAGGTTTGGTGATTTTGGCCTTTATGGGACTTCACTTTTATGATTTCTGGATTCCAGAATTGAAAATCAAATTCATCGAAGGTGATTGGACTGGAGCTTTAACTGAAGGAGGAGAGCCTATTCGTTATTTCGATCATCTGACGCACAAGTTTGTTAATCCAATACGTATTGCAATTTACTGCGTTTCATTCGTGCTTTTATCATTACACCTTCTACACGGATTCAACTCTGCCTTTCAATCGGTTGGAGCGAACAACAAGTACACAAAAGGACTTCAAAAATTTGGTATCGCATATGCAATCTTGGTTCCACTAGGATTCGTTTTTATTGCACTATTTCACCATTTTAATCATTAGAAATCGTAGCTAGTATGGCAACTTTAGACGCAAAAATTCCAGAAGGTCCAATTAAGGACAAATGGACAAATCATAAGAACAAAATTAATCTTGTGAATCCTGCCAACAAACGATCGATCGACATCATCGTTGTAGGAACAGGTTTAGCAGGAGGATCCGCGGCGGCTTCTTTGGCCGAAATGGGTTACAGTGTGAAAGCATTTTGTTTCCAAGATTCACCAAGACGAGCTCATTCAATTGCAGCTCAAGGAGGAATCAACGCAGCGAAAAACTATCAAAACGATGGTGATTCTATTTTCCGTTTGTTCTACGACACTGTAAAAGGTGGAGATTACAGATCACGTGAAGCAAACGTCTACCGTTTGGCGGAAGTTTCAGGAAACATTATTGATCAATGTGTTGCACAAGGTGTTCCTTTCGCACGTGAGTATGGTGGTCTATTGGACAACCGTTCTTTCGGTGGAGTACTTGTATCAAGAACTTTCTACGCAAAAGGTCAAACAGGACAGCAATTATTGTTGGGTGCATACTCGGCAATGAACCGTCAGATCGGGAAAGGAAAAATTAAAATGTATAACCGTCACGAAATGCTCGAGTTAGTGAAAGTCGACGGTAAGGCGCGTGGGATTATTGCACGTAACTTGGTGACAGGAGAAATCGAACGCCACTCAGCACATGCTGTTGTTATTGCATCTGGAGGATACGGAAACGTTTTCTTCCTTTCAACAAATGCAATGGGATCAAACGTAACTGCTGCTTGGAGAGTTCACAAACAAGGAGCATACTTCGCAAACCCTTGTTATACGCAAATTCACCCAACGTGTATTCCACGTTCAGGAGATTACCAATCGAAATTGACATTGATGTCAGAATCGTTGCGTAACGATGGTCGAATTTGGGTTCCAAAAAACATGGATGATGTAATGGCTATCCGCGATGGTAAATTAAAGCCAACGGATCTACCTGCTGAAAGACGCGATTACTATTTGGAAAGAAGATACCCTGCTTTTGGAAACTTGGTTCCACGTGATGTTGCATCTCGTGCAGCAAAAGAACGTTGTGATGCTGGTTACGGAGTAAATAAAACAGGGGAAGCTGTTTATTTGGATTTTGCTACCGCAATCAATCGTTACGGTTCAGAAACTGCAATGATCTCAGGTGAAAATAATCCTTCAGATGCACGAATCAAAGAATTAGGTGAAGCGGTAATCGAATCGAAATACGGGAACTTGTTCCAGATGTATGAGAAGATTGTTGATGAGAACCCATACAAAACACCAATGATGATTTACCCAGCAGTTCACTACACAATGGGTGGTATTTGGGTTGATTACAATTTGATGACAACAATTCCTGGTTGCTACGCAGCTGGTGAAGCGAACTTCTCAGATCACGGAGCGAATAGACTTGGAGCTTCTGCATTGATGCAGGGATTAGCTGATGGATATTTCGTTCTTCCATATACAATTGGAGATTACTTATCGAATGATATTCGTACTGGTGCGATCTCAACGGAAACAGCAGAATTTGCGGAAGCGGAAACAGCAGTAACAACACGTATTGCTGGTTTCATGAATAATAAAGGAACAAAATCTGTTGATCACTTCCACAAACTACTTGGAAAAGTGATGTGGGAAAAAGTAGGAATGGCGCGGAACGAAAAAGGATTGAAAGAAGCGATCGAAGAGATTCGCAAAATTCGAACAGAATTCCACAAGCATGTCCTAATCCCTGGATCATCGGATGAAATGAATCCTGAATTAGAAAAAGCACTACGCGTTGAAGATTTCATTGAGTTGGGAGAATTATTCGCGAAAGATGCACTTGAAAGAACAGAATCTTGTGGAGGTCACTTCCGAGAAGAATCAGTTGAAATTGGTGGTCCTCAAGATGGTGAAGCTAAACGTGATGACGAAAACTTCGCTTATGTAGCGGCATGGGAATGGACAGGAGACCCGAGCAATTCACAAGTACACAAAGAAAAATTGGTATTTAACGATATTGAGCTGAAACAACGTTCATACAAATAAGAAAGCAATGAAAGTTACACTTAAAGTCTGGAGACAAAAAAGCGCGAGCGATAAGGGTAAGATTGAAACTTACAAGCTTGATAAGGTAGAAGAGCACATGTCATTTCTTGAAATGATGGACGTTTTGAATGAGCAATTAATTACTGAAGGAAAAATTCCTGTTGCCTTTGACCATGATTGCCGCGAGGGAATTTGTGGAACGTGTTCAATGCATATTAATGGAGAACCTCATGGTCCAGATCGTGGAGTTACTACATGTCAATTGCACATGCGTATGTTCAATGATGGGGATACTATTTACATCGAACCATTCCGAGCAAAAGGATTTCCTGTAATCAAAGATTTGGTTGTTGATCGCTCAGCATTTGAACGAATTCAACATGCTGGAGGATTTGTCTCTGTTCCGACATCTGGAAATACACAAGATGCAAATGCTATTCCTATTCCTAAAGCTGATGCTGACAAGGCTTTTGATGCTGCATCATGTATTGGTTGTGGAGCATGTGTTGCTTCTTGTAAGAATGCATCTGCTATGCTATTTGTTGCTGCTAAAGTATCGCAGTTCTCACTGTTACCTCAAGGTAAAGTAGAAGCTAAAAAGCGTGTGTTGAGCATGGTCGAACAAATGGACAAAGAAGGGTTTGGAAACTGCTCGAATACTGGAGCATGTGAAGTAGAATGTCCTAAGGGAATTTCTTTAGAGAATATTGCTCGCATGAATCGTGAATATTTAAAAGCATCTGCTTCTTCTGAATGAGTCTTTAAACATGATATTAAAAACCTGCACACTTTCGTTTGCAGGTTTTTTTATTTCCCCCCAACCTATTGACTATCCGCAACGTTATGTGTATTAACATATTTTATATTTTGAGGGTAAATTATTGTACCTTCGTTTCGCTAAATTTTATTTAAACATTATTCTTATGAAAAAAGTATTACTTTCTTTAGCTGTCATTGCTACCGGTTTTGCCGCGCAATCGCAGGTAATCTGTGCAGGAGTTTCTCCGGCAGCAATCGTGGGGAACTACGACTTTACTTGGGCCGACCCAGCAGGAGGTGATTGGACAACGCCTGATTTCTTAATCCCTGGAACATTCGTTGAAGACACATTAGTAATAGTTGATGATGGTTCTACAGGAACAAATCCACAAGGAAACCCAGTTTCAGCAGAGGGATGTTTTCCATTAATTAATGGTGTTGATGTTGCTGGAAAAATTGCGGTTCTTTACCGTAACACATGTGAATTCGGAGCAAAAGCATTGAACGCTCAAAATGCAGGAGCAGTAGGTGTACTTATTATTAACCGTGATCCAGAAGTAATCGAAATGGGTGGTGGAGCTGATGGAGCTTCTGTTACTATTCCTATGGTTATGATTAGCAGCACTGATGGTTTAACTATCACAACAGAAATGTTGGGTGGACCAGTTGTTATGTTCCTTGGAAACAAAACAGGATTGTATCCTAACGATGCAGGTGTTGTTAAAGGTGCTTCATTGGTATCTAAAACATCAGGTGTTCTTACTCAATTGGCGCAAGATGCAACGGAATTCAACTTTGACATTGGAACACGTGTTTACAACTACGGAACATTGGATCAGTCAAGCATGACAGTTACTGCAAATATCGATGGACCTTCTGGTGCTAGCGTATATAACGAAGTTGTTACTTTACCAACTGTTCTTTCTGGAGATAGCATTACTATTGCTCCTCTTGAAACATTGACTTTCCCACAATTCTCTTTAGCAACATACCCTGAAGGAGTTTATACTTTGTCTTACGTTGTTGACCTAGGAGTTGCGGATGATTACGACGCTGATAATACTGTTACGGCTTCATTTAACGTACAAGATTCTATTTACGGATTTGCTCCTTTTGATGCGGCTGGTATTCCAGTTCAAAACAACGGATTCCGTCCAAATGGAAATACTTCAACTTTCTCTGATTGTATCGTATTTGATAGTCCAAACGGAAGTCGTGTTGGTGTTACAGGATTGTACTTCCAAGCTTTGGGTACTTCTGTAGATCTTTCTGGTGAAGAAATCGCATTGTACGCTTACCGTTGGGAAGATGTATTTACTGATATGAACGATGCTGCTTTAGCATTCGACAACTTGAACCCAATTGCAAACGGATTCTACTACTACCCATCAGATCTTCAAGGAGAAACTGTATACGGAGCATTCACTGCGCCAGTAGTATTGGAAGATAACCAACGTTTCCTTTTCTGTGCTCAAACTGTAAACTTGGATGTATTCTTAGGATTCAACGATAATATCGATTACACATGGAACTTGGATTACTACTTGCAACCACTTGGACCTATCGAAAATGACGGTGCATACTTTGCAGCTGGATTTGGTGCTGACATCATTCCTGCAGTAGCAGCGAAAATGATTGACGCTGGTTCTATTGGTTTAGATGAAAACGGAACTATTGAAGGTTCTGCTTACCCTAACCCAGCAAAAGACGTAGTAACTATCGCTATTGAAACTTCAGAAGATGCGACTATCGTTATCACTGATCTTTCTGGTAAAGTAGTTATGAATGATGTACTTTCTTTTGCTAACGGTAACGCTATCGTTAACATTGCTGATCTTCAGTCTGGAATGTATGTTTTCAACGTTACTTTGGCTAACGGATTGTCTTCACAATTCAATGTTGCTAAGAACTAAGAAATATTCTTAATACATATTAAAGGGCTTCGATTTACTTCGGAGCCCTTTCTTTTTGCCCACTACTCAACGATACATTGAGAATAAACTAACCACTACTCTGCCTTCTCTTGAGGCGCGTTTCCATAATTCTCATTCAACTCCTTACCAACTTCATTAAACAAGTTGAGACGGCTCTAATCACTCAAAATCAAACCACCCTGAATTAACTGATGATGATATTCGCTTTGCCTCATTAACCCTACTTGGATTAAGCTCAAAAGAGATCTCCAACCTACTTTCAATAGAGCCAAAAGTGTCAGTATGAAGCGATATCGTCTTAAAATGAAGCTCGGTTTAGACTCATAAGTGGATTTAATACAACTCCCTACTAATCCTTAAACACTGTACAACTGCGACTTGTGAACTATGCAATGATAATGTAGTGATCATGTAGTGATTAAAATAACCACAAATCCTAAAATAACTCATTCATTTGCCAATTCACAAATACACGAATTAATCAAATGAAAAAAGAAGTAATCTCAATCATCCTCTGTTTGGTCTCTTTGAATTTATTTGCTTGGACGACACCAACACTTAGCTCTCCCGCAAATGCTTCAATTCAATGGGCCGGTATCAACTTAAACTGGGGAGCAGTAGTAAGTTCTGAAAACTACGAAGTTCAAATTGATACAACAACGAACTTTAATAGTCCAGCATTTCAAAATCAAATTGAAACATATATTAATAGCTCCAGTTCGAACAGTGACACACAACATTTTGTTGATGACCTCTATTTTGGAAAAACCTATTACTGGAGAGTTCGTTCGTGGATAACGGGTGACACTTCGGCTTGGTCTACCATTCGGTCCATTGACGTTCGGGATTACGTAAATCTTTCCTCACCTGCTGACAACTCTTTGCAATGGGCCGGTTTAAACCTAAACTGGGACTCACACAGCGGCGTTGACTTTTACGAAGTGCAGGTTGATACCGCTTTAACGTTTAACTCCTCCGCTTTTCAAACACAACTCGAAACGTACCTCAATAGTTCCAATTCCAATACCGATACGCAACACTTCATCGATGATTTGTTCTTTGGAGAAACATACTACTGGAGAGTTAGAGCAATCAATGCTGTTGATACAACGGAATGGTCAGTCGTCAGAAGTTTTGATGTGAGAAATTACGTAAACCTTTCCTCACCTGCTGACAACTCTTTGCAATGGGCAGGTTTAAACTTAAACTGGGACTCACACAGTGGTGTTGACTTTTACGAAGTACAGGTTGATACCGTTTTAACTTTTAATTCTGCCGCTTTTCAAACACAACTCGAAACGTACCTCAATAGTTCCAATTCCAATACCGATACGCAACACTTCATCGACGATTTGTTCTTTGGAGAAACGTACTACTGGAGAGTTAGAGCAATCAATGCTGTCGATACCACGGAATGGTCAGTCGTCAGAAGCTTTGACGTAAGAGATTACGTAAATCTTTACTCACCCGCAGATTTCACTGTCAATGTATCCACATCAGGAGTCAACCTAAATTGGGATTCACATTCCAGTGTAGACTTTTACACCTTGCAATGGGATACAACGAACTTATTCAATTCAGGATTGTTACAAACGATGACCGAAACTTATATCAACTCATCAAATACAAACACTGATACGTATCACAATACTGGAGTACTTCTTGCAAATCAAATCTATTTCTGGAGAGTTAGAGCGATCAACGCAGTAGACACAACTGCATGGTCGTCGAGAGTTTTTTCCACTGGATCCACCATTCTTGAGCCACAAGTACCAGTACTCGTTTCACCTTCCAATACCTCATCAATCGGAACAACAGCAACGAATCTTATTTGGAACTCCTCATTAAATGCTTCGGAGTATGAAGTTCAATACAGTGAAGATGTAAGTTTTGTTACAAACGCATCAACAATTACCTCCGCCACGAATGAAAACATTACTGGACTTACAAACTTGAGCACTTACTTTTGGCGAGTTCGAGGTCACACTAATGGGTTTTATTCGGATTGGTCAACGGTGTGGAGTATTAACGTTGACAGTGTAATTTGTACACCTACCTCCAATTCCATTTCAGTATCATCATGTGATAGTTATACTACACCAAGCGGAGTTGTTTTATCAAGTTCAACAACCTACAATGACGTCATTCCAAACTCGGCAGGATGCGACAGTACGATAACAATCAACTTAACAATTAGTAATTCCACAACAGGGGTTGACACTCATGAGACATGTGAATCATACACTTGGATTGATGGGATAACCTACACATCATCAAATAGTACTGCAACGTATACACTTTCTAATTCGAGTGGATGTGATAGTACAATTACACTCAATTTAATAATAAACAACTCAGTATTTGTGGTAGACCCACAAACTGCTTGTGAATCACACACTTGGATTGATGGGATAACCTACACATCATCAAATAGTACTGCAACGCATACTCTTTCTAATTCGAGCGGATGTGATAGTACAATTACACTCAATTTAATAATAAACAACTCAGTATCTGCGGTAGACCCACAAACTGCTTGTGAAACATACACTTGGATTGATGGAAATACCTACACCTCATCGAACAATTCGGCAACACACATCCTTTCCACAAGCAATGGATGTGATTCCCTAATTACCCTAAACTTAGTAATCGAATCGATTGATCCAACTGTTTCAATATCTTCCAACACTCTTACTGCAAACCAAGCCGGAGCGCAATATCAATGGATAAACTGTTCTGACTCTTCAATAATTGATGGTGCGACAGATCAATCCTACATACCAACAATCCCAGGAAGTTATGCCGTAATAATTACAACTTCTAATTGCATGGATACCTCGGATTGCGCACAAGGTACAATCGGAATTGAAGAAAATGAATTCCAAAATTCAATTCGCATGTATCCTAATCCAACCGAAGGATCATTCTCCATAAGTGTAGATGGAAATTATTCAGAAATGAAAATCAAAATCACAAATAGCATCGGTCAGGTAATCACTGAAACTGAACACGCCTCATCATCGTTAGTTAATTCTATCATTGATGGAGAGACTGGACTCTATTTTGTACACATCACGATTGATAATCAAACAACTATCCTTTCAATCATTAAAAAATAACGATATCAATAAATCTTTCTAACCATTATGCTTAAGCTTCACCATCTCGGTGGAGCTTTTTGCATTGGTAGGTATTCTGATTCTCTTTCTAGAATAAATAGAATTCTACGCCTTATCGTCGACATTTGTTGGCGTTACCGTTGGCACTGTCACAGCAATCGGCCCAGCACTTGTTGGTGTAATTGGTAAAGTCTTTGGTCCTTCCGGGTAGTCATTTTTATTGAACCAGAAATTCAAAATTTGCGCAACGGCTCCAGTCATTACCCCAATAAGGATTTTAAATTCACCCATCATCGAGTTGTCTCCTTTCTTCATGTTGACAGTATCACTTGCTTCAATGAAAAGGATAATTCCTAGTAAGACAAAATACCCTGCAACAAAGGCAATACTCATTATGAATTGGATTTTTCTAACGTTCATAGTTGGTCAGTTTTGGTTAATCGTTCAAGGGTGCAATATATAGGAACGTCACATGTGATCAACACGTATTTATACCCAATTTCGATTTCTCAAACAAAGAGAATTAATTGGAATCAACTCAACCAACACTTATCTCTCTTTTATTTTCATAACAGCCGATGAAGCCATAAAAATGTAATTTTGTCTATCTTGAACAGACAAAATAATTCTATGAAAATTGCCACSCTATTAATAATCATCTCTGCTTCTTTCTCYTGTCTTTCTCAACTCAACTATAAGGAAATGATGACAGATATGTCGATCAACTTTTACGGTGTTTGTGAAGCGGCCGATCTCTATTTTGAAACTCACCCTAAAGGGAAAGGTTCTGGTTGGAAAGGCTACCAACGTTGGAAAAATGACAATGAATACAAATATTATCCTTCTGGTGACAGAAATAATATTGATCCGTATTTCGTAAAAAATCAATTCGAGCAATTTCAACAAGCAAGCTCAACACCAAAATCACTCTTTCCTACAGGATGGAAAGAATTAGGGCCAATTTCACCAGGACAAATTACGGGACATTATGCCTTCGGAATGGGGCGAATCGTCACTTTTTACGTTGACCCAAACAATTCCCAACGTCTGTACCTCGGAACAAAAACGGGTGGTTTTTGGAAGTCATTGAATGGCGGAACAACATGGACAGGCGGCTCAACTGATTTTCTTACTGCATGTGGAGTGAGTACTATAGCCGTTTCTCCTACAAATCCTGATTCTGTTCTGATTAACATTAACAATAGCCAGAATGCTACAACACATGGTATTTACCGTTCGATTGATGGTGGAAGCAATTGGATACTCAGCAATTTTAATCCTACGAATCTAGGATGGGGTGGTTTAGGAACAAACAGCCAAATCTTTAAGATCAAATACCATCCTACCATTCCCAATCTTATTTTTATCGGAACAAAAAACGGTCTTTATCGATCTGATAACAACCTAAGTACTTGGTCCGTATCAGTAGCAAATGACGATTTCACTGATATTGATTTTCACCCAACAAATCCAAATATTGTCTACGCATATGCGAAAAACACACCGAACAATGTGTTTGTTTCAACAGATGCAGGTTTAACATTTACAACAGTTGCGATTCCTGGAAGTGCGGGTGGCGTAGGAACAGTCGCTGTTAGCCCTGATTGTCCCGATTGCGTTTATTATATGTCCGGCAACGGACTCTGGAAATCATCAAATAGTGGCGTTTCGTTCACATTAGTAAGTAACCCTGGTGAATCTGATGCTGGCTTTGCAGTAAGTGATATCGACGATTCAAAAATGATCGCAGGATATCTTGATGCCTTTGCTAGTTCAGACGGTGGTTTAAATTTTAGTCAAGTCACGTATTGGTCCCTTGGTAATACAAATGGCGCGGGAAGTGGACATCAAGTCAGTTACAATACGAGTACGGATTATATTCATGCAGACCTTCAAGCTGCCGAATGTGTGAATGGCGTCTTTTATGCAGTTACCGACGGATTTCTTGTGAACAGTCCAGACAACGGCACCAGCTGGAATAAATTAAGCGAGGATATTGGAATTCGAATGAATTACAATTTGGGAGTGAGTCAATCAAACCACGACAGAACCATATGTGGTTCTCAGGACAATGGTACAAGTGTAAACACAGAAAATGGCTGGGTTGAAATGTACGGTGCTGATGGAATGGAAGGATTTATTCACCCATTGAATGACGACTGGATGATCGGAAGTTTGCAAAATGGTGGCCGAAGAAGAACTAAAAATGCTGGACAATCAAATTCTGGTGCTACTCCTTCTGGACAAAATGCCTATTGGATCGCTCCTATCTTTTACGATCCAAATGAACAAATGCGCGTCTATTCCTTAGGAGAAAGTGTGCATCAAAGTGATGATTTTGGATCAACCTGGACGACACTTGGCTCACCTTCATTTTCAAGCACAATTAAATTCGCAACGATCGCAGAGAACAATTCAAATTTGATCATTGCAGTTCGTAATGAGAACATCGAATTATCAAATGACGGTGGTGTTTCGTGGATCGATATTCAAGCAAACCTGCCCTCTTATTCAATAACGGATGTGGCATTTGATCCAACTGACGACAGTACAGTGGTTGTTACATACGGAAGATATCAGAATGACAATTCTAAAGTGTTTATCACACATAACTTGGGAGCTTCTTGGCAAAACATCACCTATAATCTTGGCAACATGCCTGTAAGATCCGTGGTTATCGATCATACAAACGCCTCCACCATTTACCTTGGAACAGAGATCGGATTGTATAAAAAAGCAATGTCTGATCTTACTTGGAGTCTGTACAATACCGCTTTACCAAATACTTCCATTCGGGAAATAGAAATTATGTGGGGGTCCAATACACTGAGAGCCACAACTTGGGGACGTGGACTTTGGGAATATGCAATTGACGGAAGACTCGATTTTCCAGCAATTACAAATACGGACATCACTTCACCTCCAACTGAAATTGTCCCGAAAGAATCAATTGATCAGTTTATAAGTGCTACCATTATGTATGACAATACGATTTCGAGTGCTTATGTCGAATGGTCGATCAACGCTCCGACTTTTGGTAATGTTATTCCAATGAGTAACGTTTCTGGCAATGATTGGGTTTCGAATACTGCTTTGCCTGATTATCCTGCAGGAACAAAAATGTACTTCAAGGTATTCGCCGTTGGAACTCTTGGTGATACCACGGAAACGTATAAATTTATGTACACCGTGAAACCATTTGAATATTGTGCTGCAGCCGGTACAAACGACGGTTCAAATTTGCGAATCACAAATGTAACTGTTGCAAATATCAATAACAGTACGGCAAACGATTCGTACACGTACTACGGGAATGAAGTCGTGTATTTAACCCCTGGAAGCACGTATTCAATCACCTTAACAGGATCGACGAGCTGGTCACAAAACGATTACGCTGCATGGATCGACTTTAATAAAGATGCAATCTTTGATACAAACGAAGCAATTTTATACGAAATCAATGCTGGGTCAACAACTGCCACAGCTAGCTTTACTATTCCACCAAATGCTGTTTTGGAAGATACATTAGTATTGCGCGCAAGAATGGGTTATTGGTATTCTAGTGATATTGACCCATGTGGATCAGCCTTGGGAGAAGTTGAAGATTATCCTGTATGGATCACTTGTCCCACATTGAGTTCAACCGATACTCATGTAAGCTGTAATTCATACACTTGGATCGATGGAAATACCTACACCTCATCAAATAACTCAGCGACTCATATAATAACAAACGCTGCAGGGTGTGATTCTGTACTTACATTGAACTTAACGATCAATACAACCAATACCACAATAACAACTGCTGGAGAAACAATTACAGCCGATGCCGCAGGTCTCATCTACCAATGGATTGATTGTTCAAATAACTCACCAATCATTGGAGAAACAAATCAGTCATTTACTGCCACGACCGATGGAGATTATGCTGTTGTGATAACAGACAATAATAACTGTTCAGACACATCGAATTGTGTTTCTATCATTACCATTGGAATTCAAGAAGTCCTCGATTCAGGAGGAATCGCAATTTATCCAAATCCAACAACAAGCGAATACACGATTGAGTTTGGGGAGGTTCATCCGAACGTAGCATTAGAAGTGACGAATAATTTAGGACAGATCATTGCAACAGAGCAGTTTTATGAGGTAAAAAGCATTAAAACAGCACTAATCGCAGAACCTGGGGTTTACTTTATACGACTTAAAATAGACGGCAAAGAGTTCGTATTGCCATTGATTAAGCAGTAAACGAGTACGTACCATCTTCGTTTCTTCCGTTTTAACTAATCCGTTTGATAAAGCATCATCTATGACAGAACAAATACGCCAATTGATTCTAGCTGAAGAAAAAGCAGCAATATTATTCAAAGAAATTGACCTTCGAGGAATCATCATTCCTGGAAAAACAGAAAAAGAACTCAATTCTGAAGTCATGGAATTGGCATTTGAGCTATTCGGAATCAAGAAGTTCTGGCACAAACGGATCGTACGTTCAGGAAAAAACACCTTGGAACCTTATCATGGAAATCCTCCTAATTTGGTCATTGAACAAGACGACATTCTCTTCTTTGATTTCGGACCCGTTTTCGATGAATGGGAAGCTGATTTCGGACGAACGTATGTTATGGGTAAAGACGAACGAAAACTGAAATTGCAGCATGATGTTGAGGCAGCATGGCATGAAGGAAAAGACTATTTTCTAGCAAATCGAGAGAAACTGACAGGAGCTGATTTTTTTGAATATACCCAGAAGCTGGCTTCAAAATATGGTTGGGAATATGGGAACTTCCATTGTGGCCACCTCATCGGGAATTTCCCACATGAAAAAATTCTAGGCGAAGAAACACGCAACTACATTCATTTTGAAAACAATATATTGATGAACGATCCTGATCGATATGGCAATGACCGTCAATGGATTTATGAAATTCACTTCATTGATAGCAAGCTGGAAATAGGTGGTTTCTTTGAGCAATTAATGGTTTAGTTGAACCGAAAAAACCAAAACCTCTCCGAGTTCGTTTAATAAAAAAGATTACTTTCAACTATCGAAGTCCAAGAAGAATTGATTTTTGGACAGTTGATAAAAGCACAAACTAGTTAACCACTTATGAATAAAATAAACACAATTGTAATCGCTCTTTTCGCATTAATGATGGTTTCTAGCTGTGAAGAATCAGCTTCTCAAGATACAGGCGACACAAAAAACACTGTTACGAATTCCGAATCAATCAGTACTGATGCCACGCAGGAAGAAGAAGCTGCAGAAGCCGAACAATCTGTTGGTGACCGAATTATTGAAATCAAGGCGTTTTATGCACTAATTCAAGGCTCCACTGATCAAAACAAGAACTGTGTCTCTGATAAAAAAATAAGCTATGATGGAATGGAAGATCAATATCCGTTCGAAAACACAGCGAAAGAATGTCAACTAGAGGGCGATTTCATGTACCAACAAGTCCACTCAAATGGTTATGAATGTGGAGAAACATGCACCTTTTATTACAAAAACGGCAAGCGCTTCTTTACTTATCTAAGCGGTAGTGCAGAGGCATGTGGGTATGATTATCGTATCTACTACGATAGAGAAGGTGAAGTAATTCGTGTACTATTAGCGGAAAACGATTGCGACGGTCAAGAGGTATCAAGTTCCATTGAAGTGACAGATGAAAAGGGAAAACAAGAAATTCTTAAGTCCGTTGCTCATTCGGAAAAGGAATTTAAGTCGATTCTTCAAAAATAATTTAGTGAAAAAATTGAAGTAAGTTATGATAAAGTACACATTCCTGTTTCTGTTTATTATACCATTTCCGGTGTTTTCCTATTCACAGAAAGAGGGCAAATACGACGAATTTCGTACAGGTACTTTCACTTATTTGGATAAAGGGGAAGGTGTTCTGGTGATAAGAACAAAGAAAACTCAAATTGAAATTTACCCTGATGGTGAGTCAAAGTTAATCAACAAAATAAAATGGATTAACGACTCAACCTATATGCTGACCTTTAAGAAATCCATAAATGCGGATGGGTGTCTGGTAAAAGGAGATCGTATGAAAATTGAGTTTTTAAGTAAGGATGGAAACCAGTATAAATGTCGGTATACATCTAGCGCATGCGGAAAAGGAGAGGTTACCATGAAAAAGGTAGACTAAATACATAATCAAGCACTTCAAGTTATCGGTAATTCCTTTCTAATTTACCACAACCTCAAAAACGCGTCCCTCAACCTTCAAGAAATAAACACCTTTCTGAAGTTCAGAAACAGCAATCATATTCGAAGCTGAACTAATTTTCCCAGACAATACGCGTTCTCCCAAAACTGAAATCAATTCAAAACTTGATTCTTGATTCAAACCATCAATAGTAAACCCTGTACTTGTTGGATTCGGATAAATTGTCAATTCTGGGTTCATAGCTTCCTCAATTCCTGAGGTCCCACAGTCAATTTTTCCATTGATGTCGTATTGAGAAACGAAATTCCATACTTCTATCGAAGCATCAATATCGTAATTTGTACCCGTAGAATTGAAAGGAGATCCTGCCCATGTGTGCGAACCATTCGTGATTTTAAAATGAACCACTTCTGAACAATTGTCGCCATTTGAATACGTGAATTTTTCGACTGTTGTTCCATCTATTGTTGATGTGTTCGGGACATTCTCTGTTGTTGGTGAGATATCACAATTATTGAAATTTGCCCAGAAATCAAGCAATGAACTCACGGGTTCAGAAAACACTGATCCAGTGTAAGCGACAGTTCCATCAGATGTTCCATGAATTTGAATAACCGGAATTTGATGCGTCGGATTGCAGGATGTCATTGTTCCAAGGGTCATCGATCCCGTAACAGATCCAATTGCAGCAATTCGATCACTCAATTCGCATGCAAGGTGAAAACTCATAAATCCACCATTCGACATTCCCGTTGAATAGACTCGATCTTCATCCAAATTATAAGCCGCTGACAACTCATCAATCAAAGCTGATGTAAAGCCAACATCATCTACTGTGCTTCCACCCCAACCAACATTAAAGTGAGTGTTTCCAGTTCCATCAATTGTTCCTTCAGGATGGACAATAATGAACCCCGCTGTATCGGCAATTGCTCTGAAATCTCCGTACCACATTTGTTGCAGCGCATTACTTGTATACCCATGAAAATTGAACAAAAGCGGTACCGATTCATTTCCCGTATAATTCGCTGGAACATATAAAATGTAATCTCTTTGAATTCCGCCATGCATTATTGTTGCATTGATGGTTTGTTGTCCGAAAGAATTCGCTGAAAGTAAAAGCGCGAAAATAGAGGAGAATATAGCTTTGTAGATCATGTAAGTTGATTTGGTAAAGAATAAAGATACGACATTGTGCACTCTCGCGTAAAATGTCATTCATTATTTCTACATTCGAATAAATCAATGCACGCAAAATGACCCATTCCTTCCACAAATTCATATTTCGTTCCATCGCCACTTCGCTTGGTTTGTTTCTCTCCCTCATTGGATACGCACAAACGATTGTTGTCACTCCGTACCTCCAAAATGGAAGCCCAACTAGCATGACAATCATGTGGGAAACCGATGCAAGCAACGATGGATATGTCGATTGGGGAACAAGCGCTGGAACACTGAATAATACTGTCACAAGCACGTCAATTGCTGGTGAGGGAAGCAATCGAATTCATACAGCAAAGATCACAGGATTAACCGACGACAGTAAATATTACTACCAAGTGCGCACGCTAACAGGTGAAGTATCAGCCACGTATTTCTTAAAAACACATCCCACAAAATCGTCCGAAACATCTGTGAATATCGTTGCAATGTCAGATATGCAACGCGACAATTCTAATCCAAACGTATTTGAAACCATCATTAATTCAGGAATCATTCCCGTTGCCAATGCAAATTACCCGAAYGGAATGGAAGATATCGAAGCAATTCTTATTCCCGGCGACTTGGTTGCAACTGGCACATATTCATCATGGAGAGATACATACTTATCCCCTTCAACGGGAATTACACCATATGTCCCCACTTATCCCGTACCTGGAAATCATGAATATTATGGAACCGGTATTTCGCTCTTCTTAGATTACACGGACCTCCCATTGAATGGATCTCCATCAAATCCGGAAGAATGGTGGTACAAAGATATTTCCAACCTCAGAATCGTTGGAYTAAACTCGAACAGCCCTAGCGCARATCTTTCAATGCAACTTTTGTGGCTGCAAACTATTTTAGACGAAGCCGGAGCGGATAGTACCATCGACTTTGTGTTTGCTGAACTTCACCATCCGTATAAATCTGAACTTTGGTTACCCGGTGAATTGGATTTCACTGGAGATATCATTGCAGTCTTAGAGAGCTTTTCAACGACTTACGGCAAGCCATCCATTCACTTTTTTGGTCATACACATGCCTATTCACGCGGACAATCGMGAGATCACAATCACCTKTGGGTRAACGCTGCAACGGCAGGWGGAGCAATTGAYAATTGGGGTGAATTTCCAAAYGCCGATTACGATGAATTCGTTATYAGTGAAGATGAATATGGTTTTTTGATGGTRGAGGTTGAAGCTGGCGSTGATCCTAAATTTGTCCTCAAACGGTATTCACAAGGAGATGAAAACGTCTTCGAAAACAATACCCTGAGTGATGAAATTACAATCAAGCGCTATTCAATTGCACCAGAAATGCCCATCGGACTTACTCCGATTGGTGAGCATGATCTTCAATGCATCGAGTTCAAAGGTTCTGCATTCAGTAATGGATCAAACTCTCACCAAGCCTCTCATTGGCAAATTGTAGAAGGCTGCGATTTTAGCGATCCTAGTGTTCAAAATATATGGAAACAATCCATGAACTGGTACAACGAAGTCGATACGCAAGCAAACGACGACCTCACGGATGAAGACGATGTATCGCTGACAGCAAATACGTCATACTGCTGGCGCGTGCGGTACCGAAATAGCAATTTAACATGGAGTGATTGGTCAGCTCCTTTAAATTTCAACACAGCTCCCTCGAATTACATTACAGGAAATTTACTACTCAATGGCGATGCCGAATCTGGAATTTCAAACTGGACAGGCGACATTGAATCATTAACCGATAATGAATGCGGATCAGTTCCTGTATATCAAGGGACAAATTTCTTCGCTGTTGGTGGCGTTTGTGCAAACGAACAAACTGCAGGATTAGCAGCACAGACAATTGACGTCAGTGCTTATGCCCTTGACATTGACGATGAAAAGTACCAAATTGAATATTCGGGATATTTGAGAACATGGGGCTCGAACAACGATTTGCCAGAAATGTACATCGAGTTTTTGAATGCAAACAACAACCTACTTGGAACCAGTCCTATTATTTCAAATAGTGAACCCGAATGGTTGTTACAAAGTGGGTATGAATCCATTCCTTTTGCGACACGAACGTTGCGCGTAGTTCTCGAAGGCACTCGACTTGCGGGTACTGATAACGACAGCTATTTTGACACCCTGAGCGTCCGCTTGGTGGAGTCAGATTGTTCCTCTATTGGAATTTCCGAAAAGGACCCAAATAAGCTCATTAAAATCTATCCAAACCCGACAAGTGGTGAACTTTTCTACGAAACGTTGATTGGCTACCAAAGTATCTCTATTAGCGATCAGCTTGGTCGCCAAGTATTCAGTACAGACATCTATGGTAAATCTGGTGCAATCGATCTATCAGAAATCAATGAAGGAATGTACACGATCACCTTCATCAATGCTGATGCCGAAACAAGTATTAAGTTTATTAAAAAGGATTAGATAGTTGGATTAGCTTCGCTGCTGCCTGCGGCGGTGTTGGATAGTTGGATAGTTGGATAGTTGGATAGTTGGATAGTTGGATAGTTGGATAGTTGGATAGTTGGATAGTTGGATGCTATGAAAA
>NVXP01000066.1 GCA_002733985.1 Fluviicola sp.
AGGGATAGCCAACATTCAATTTCACTTCTTTTCGTGTCATTCCAACTGAAGGAGCCATTAACCATATCATGAATTTAGGCAATTTYCGASTGGAAATSGGGTATTTCGGGTATTTCTCCTTRATCATTCCYGCCARTTKTCCGAATCCTGAATTTTCTCCTGAAATRATGTAGCGTCCTTTTGCTTCTGGYCGMATTSCWGCTTGATAGTGCGCTTCRGCGAGGTCACGAACATCTACGMAACCGAKATTRWATTCTGGTGCTCCCATTTTGAAATCACCTTTYCCYATTTGTTTAACGATGGCAAATGAKTCTGAGGTTCCGTRAGGATTGATTCCKGGTCCAAGTACGAATGAAGGATTAATTGTTACTAAATCCCATCGTTTTTGCTYCTTAGCAATCTTCCAAGCTTCTTTTTCAGCTTCWGTTTTTGAAAAAGAGTACGCTTGGTGCTCCAATGATGAGCTTTYGTTCCAAAKATCTTCTTTTAATTCTTGATTTGGCATAGATAGAAYATCTTTCSCGTCTCCGTAGATTGMTGCACARCTGCTTGTYACAACAACTCGCTTAACACTTTCTGTTCGATTCGCTGCCTCAAGTACATTAMKCGTTCCTTTCTTGGCTGGATCAACCAAATCCTTTTGAGGATCTTTTACAGAGCGTATAAATGGTGATGCTGTATGGAAAACCAATTCACAGCCTTTCATTCCATCATCAAATGAACCTTCGTCCAATAAATCGGCTTTGAAGTACTTAATTGTTCCTGGCAATTTTGCCGCCAATTCATCTAAATATTTTGTTTTGTCTTTGTTATCTGGTGTGCGAACTGCAGCGTGAACTGTTCTTCCTTCTTTTAATAGTTTTTCTACTAATCGTCCTGCTACGTAGCCAGTTGCTCCCGTAACTAAAACTGGTTTGGATTGATCAATCATGTGTTCTCTATTTAAGTTTGTATTTGTCTAAAACGCATTTTAACAATGGTTTAGGATGTACGTCTTTCAGTAGTACTTCTGTTGCTATCCCATCAATTATTGATTCCACTAAGCGCGCTTCAGCAGAAGGGTTTTCATAGTTGAGTTGATCAAATGCATCGGCTAAAGAAGCTCTGAAATCTGACATTTCCTCTGTTTGAACGGATCCTCGTTGCCATTTCAGCGTATATACAAGTCGCCAAAAATTGTATTCTTCAGGTAGGATATTGAAGGGGAGTTCAAGCGCTTTTCGAATCCGTGTTTTTGGATCAATCTCTACCTGAATTAATTGAAAGTATTCATGAGCTTTATTTAAACCTTCTGTTAAAATTGCTTGAAGAAGACCTTCTTTATTGGTGAAGTGCCGAAAGATGAGTCCCTCAGATACACCAGCAACTTTTGCAATTTTACTTGTGGAAGTTGCATCTACGCCATCAGTAGCGAATAATTCGAGTGCTGTATTGAAAATGTTTTGTTGTTTCTTTGTCATCGTAGTGAGTAATCACTTACAAATGTAGTCAACAAATTGATACCTAAGTAAAAAGGACTAATTATTTTTTCAATTGTATGATATTCAGTTTATCCATGACCCATATAGAAATGTAAGTTGGATCGATTTCAAACCATTTCTGAGCGAAATTTGGTCGCTCTGCTGAACGGTGATGATTGTTGTGCAAACCTTCCCCTAACATGAGAATATCAACAGGGAATAAGTTAGTCGATGTGTCGTCGGTATCATGATTGCGGTAACCAATCTTATGCGAAAACCAGTTGATGACTACGCCATGAAGAGGTCCCATTAATAAATGGATAGGAATCAGAAACAAAAACCACAATGATGGCGCAAATTGGATATAGAATAAAATGTAAAGCACTCCCCAAATGATTCGGGATAGCATCCCATGAGCAAATGTGTCAAACGATTTCCATTCGGGTAAGTTCCCCAAAAATCGTTCTTCGACTTTAAATTTACCTCGATAAATTCCCATGTAATAATCTTTGGTTTTTATCATCATTTTCAGAATCGTACCATCATTTTTTGGTGAATGGACGTCTTTATCCGTATCGACAAACGTATGGTGCATGCGGTGCATTTTACCATAAGTTGAGGCACTTAAGTACGAAGAACCTTGTGTGATCCACGTTAAAACAAAGAAAAATCGTTCCCAAAACTTCGACATTGTGAAGAGCTGGTGAGCAGCATAGCGATGTTGGAAGAAGGTTTGAACGAAAAGGGATGAGAAATGGTGAATGATCAAGAAAAGGATAATCGCTGTCATCGGTGTTTTTTTACAAAGTTAAGGCTTTCTGCTCTAGAAGCTGATGTACCGTACCAAGATATTAAGCACCGTCTATCAATCTTTGCTTTCGAATATCCGAATTAGATTCGTTCTTACTATTTTAGTATTAGATTTGTATGTAATTTCACTAGTATGGATAGGAAGTCAAAATTTACGTTTCAGTTGATTCTAGGAGTACTTACAATAGGGGCCGTTATATTCGTTGCATTTCGCTACCTAATGAAAGGATCTCCATTTTTCAAAGTGCTTGCACTGGGGCTCATCGTAGTGACATCTTATCTCGTTGTTGACTATTTGAAACAAAAATCTAAATACAAATAAAATGAATGAATTTAAAGGGCAGCGCCCAATTAATATTGATTTGGACCCCAAAAAGGTGGCTCGCTATGTCGGACTTGGGTTAGTTGCTCTGATCGGTATAATCTTGTTTTTCATGTCTTGGAAAGACGTTGAGCCAGGAGAAGAAGGGTTTATTTATCGCCCATATGGAGGTGGTGTTGATCAAACAATGTCATTTAGCGAAGGAGCGTACTTCATCGCTCCATGGAATGAAATGATTACTTACAGTGTTCTTCAGCAATCGAAAACGTATAAATCAACCGTAATGGATAAAAACGGTACTGATATTACGGTTGAAGTAGCCATTAACTATTCTGTGATGAAGAGTAAGGCATCTAAATTGCACCTCGATGTTGGTGAGAACTACATTCAGATTATCGATGATAAATCTCAAGGAGCGATTAAGGACGTAATTGGAAAGTATACATACGAAGAGGTGTATAGTACGAAGCGAAATGCACTTGAAGGAGAGATGACATCAAAGCTGAAAGAAGCATTGGCAATCAACTATTTAAAACTTGAATATGTTGAGATAAAAGATGTGGATTTACCTTCCAATATTGCTCAGGAGATCGTGATGAAGGAGACTCAGAAACAACGAAATCTGACTGCAAAAGAAAAGCAAAAAGAGGAAGAGTATTTAGCAAATGCACGTATTGAGAAGGCACGTGGAGATTCTTCTTTGATCGTATCTGCTCGATTCAAATCAGAAGCAATTCGATTGGAGGCTGAACAAATTGGTAAAAACCCATCATACATTGAGTTGAAAAAATGGGAAAAATGGGACGGAAAGGGATCACCTTACGGACAAAGCAATGTATTTGGAAGTGGAGTTTCGATTTTGAAATCGAACTAAATCGTTCTTAAGAAATAGAAAAGTCGCCTCAAATCAAATTTGAGGCGACTTTTTGCTGCATAGAGGTTTCGTTAAGCAATCTTTTGTACTTTACACAGTACAAATAAACCACATGAAATCACGCATTTTTTCTTCTGACAATGGCATTGATTTTTATGCTGAATTGCGCAGCAGAGCTGATCAGTACTTCCAAAATAATGGCATTTCTAGAACTGGAAATGGATTGATGAAGTTTAAAATTACTTTCTGCCTATTGCTCGTGATTGCAACTTATTCATTGTTGTTGATGAGCCCATCGATTGGTTACTTTGCCTTGTTTTATTTGTTTTTTGGGATTTCCGTACTCCTTGTTTTTTTCAATGTTGCGCACGATGCAGCCCATGGCGTTGCGGTGAAGAATAAGCGAGTAAACAAAATACTTTTTTTAATTTCCTTTCAGTTTTTGGGGCAAAACCCATTTCTGTGGGGGAAAAATCACACAGAATCTCATCACATGTATCCAAATGTTGAGGAAAGTGATGTCGACGTACTGAATGTTTTCGGAATGCGAGTAACAGAAAGTGCCGAATTGAAATGGTTCCACCGGTATCAATTTCTCTACGTGCCGCTCTACTACATGTTCTATTCAATTAATTGGCTGTTTTTCAGAAACATTCTCTCTCTGTTCAACTATACCGCCAGAACAGTATCTACGAAAATTTCACTGAAAGAAACGGCATGGTTGCTCTTTTTTAAAGCCAGCTTTTTCTTCTATATGTTGATTCTACCAATCCTGATTTTACCATTTGGCTGGAGTTCAATCCTGTTGGTCTTCCTTGGTTGTCAACTGATCGTTTCTTTGGCTGTATTGTCAGTATTAATCATCTCACATTTGTCTGATTATGTGGAACATCCAACTCCTGATGAAACGAATAGTTTAAACCTTAGTTGGGCGAAAATGCAATTGACAACGTGCATCGATTATGGTGTGGATAGCCGCTTTTTTCGCTGGACATTGGGTGGGTTCAATACACACGCCGTCCATCATTTATTTCCAGATGTCTGCCATGTCCATCACCGTGCCTTGATTCCAATTGTTCGTGAACTCGCGGAGAAACACGGTATTCCATACATCGAAATCAGTTATGCTGAAGCTGTAAGGTCTCATTTTCGCTTTTTGAAAAAAATGGGAACGTCAACTCCAAATATTCCCATTGCTTACTCTAAATCCTGAATTTTTAAGGTTCTCAATGTCTTGATGCAGTTCATCGGCTTGGAATAAACCGTAACTTTGCACTCAGAAAATCAATCGATATGGAAAGAGAAATTGCAAAACGTAGTGATGGGAAATGTGAATTGTGTGCATCAACGGAAGCACTCGAAATTCATGTCGTTTCTCCCAAAAATGGCGATTCCATTGAAGAATGTGCTCATTTGTGTGGAGTCTGTACTCCTCAAGTAAAAGAGGAGGTTGATTTGGACCCGAATCATTGGCGTTGTCTAAATGATAGCATGTGGAGCGAGGTAGATGCTGTTAAAGTACTTGCATGGCGTTTACTGAACTCATTGAAATCTGAAGGTTGGCCGAACGATTTATTGGAAATGATGTATTTGGAAGAGGACACTGAAAAATGGGCAAAGCATGGAGTCCCTAGTGACGACGCACTTGTACATGTCGATAGTAATGGTGTTCAGTTACAGGCTGGAGATTCTGTTGTGCTGATAAAAGATTTGAAAGTGAAAGGTGGAGGAAACTTCACTGCAAAGCGAGGAACTGCTGTACGAAATATTACACTTGTTCATGATAACGCTGAACACATCGAAGGCAAGGTCGAAGGAGTTCGTATCGTTATACTCACGCAGTACGTAAAAAAATAGGATCCCTTTTACATGAATTCAAGCATTGTATTTTCGTTTCTTTCCGGATTACTTGCCTACAACTATTGGTGTTTCACTACTACGTATGATGATCCTGTAATTCAAGCCCTCATAGGGATTCTTTCAGTTTTGGGAATAGTCATTGGATTATTGACCTTGATTCGCATGAACATTGTGTTCAAGACGGGATACGGACAATCTGACTTGCTTACGAACTGGTCGATGGGGGTTTTCTTCGGAATAATAATCTCTGCATTGTTTGTTTCAGCAATTTTCATTCTTGGTGATTTTGGTCGATTGATCATTGCCATCATTCGGAAAATTTCTTCTGGATCTATGTTATGGCCAGCTAGAGCTGAATGGTTTGGATATATTGCTGCTTTCATGTCGGTTTTACCCGTTGCGCTTTTCATTTATGGAATGGCTAGAGGGAAGTATCATTTCAAAGTACGCGATGTTCAATTGCGATTTCCAGATTTACCTAAGGCATTTGATGGATATCGAATCGTTCAGTTTTCGGACCTTCACAGTGGTAATTACGACCGTTTTTCGGCGATGGAGAAAGCCACTAAAATGATTCAGGATCAGAAAGCAGATTTAATCTTGTTCACCGGTGATTGGATCAATGCAAAATCGGACGAAATTATTCCATACAAAGAGCTTTTTACAAGAATGACTGCTCCTGATGGAAAATATTGCTGTTTGGGGAACCATGATTATGGAGCGAATTCAGCTTGGTTGGATTTAGATAAATTCAAATACATTGGAGATGCGGTTCGAGAGCACATTTCTGATATGGAATTTGAATTATTGGACAATAGAAACATATCGATTAAGCGGGGAGAAGATCGTATTCGCTTAATTGGAGTTGAAAACTGGGGGAACAAACCTTTCCCAAGAAAAGGTGATTTGGATAAGGCACTAAGGGGCGTGAATCCAACGGATTTTAAACTATTGCTCTCGCATGATCCAACGCACTGGGATAAACAGACAATTGATCACCCACAACATATTCATTTAACACTTGCTGGACATACGCATGGAGCACAATTCGGTATTGAAACGAAACGATTCCAGTGGTCACCAGTGAAATACGTTTACAAACGATGGGGTGGATTATACGAAGAGAAAAATCAATTCTTGTACGTCAATCGTGGATTGGGATTCATTGGCTATGCCGGTAGAATTGGTATGCGCCCTGAGATTACCGTGTTTGAGTTGAAGAAGGGATGATTGGGTGCTTCGCATTGGATTTTTGGAGCGTCCTGTGCTTATGTTTTCGGATTAATGCGTAGTTGGATTTAGAATTCCGAGAAATAGAAATTAACGAAGCGAAAACAAATCCAAAAATTCAAAAGCGCAGCTTTCCAAAAATCCAATTAATCCTCCAACTTCAAAATCCTCGTAGTTCGTTCCCTCGTCGCCAAACACAATTCTCTATCATCAGCTAATGATTGCCCAAATGAAGGAATCATCTTTTTAATCAAATCTTGCCATTCTTTCGTTTCCATGTCTGAAGGGAAGCATTTCTGTAGTAAGTCGAGCATTATCTGAACGGATGTACTTGCACCAGGAGAAGCACCTAAGAGAGCCGCTAATGATCCATCTTTACTCGTGACAATCTCTGTTCCAAATTGAAGTGCACCATCACCGTCAGCACCTCGCTTGATGATTTGAACGCGTTGTCCTGCTGTTTTAAGCTCCCAATCTTCCATTTTTGCATTCGGAAAGTATTTTTGGAGCATTTCAAAACGATCTTCATCTGATTGAACAACTTGTTTCACCAAGTATTTTGTCAGCTGAAAGTTCTTAAATCCTGCTGTGATGAGTGGCCAAATATTGTGTGATTCGAATGACAAAGGCAAATCAAAATAGGAACCGTTTTTCAGGAATTTCGTTGAAAAACCAGCATATGGTCCAAAAAGTAAGGTACGCTTACCATTAATAAAACGTGTATCTAAATGAGGTACAGACATTGGTGGCGATCCAACTTCTGCCTTACCATACACTTTTGCTTCATGTTGTTTGATTACTTCTTCATTTGAACAAGCTAAAAATTGACCGCTTACAGGAAATCCGCCATAGCCTTCGCCAATCGGTAGATCTGTTTTTTCAAGTAAAGGAATTGCCGCGCCACCAGCACCAATGAATACGAAATCAGTTTTTATTTTTGATTGAACACCTCGCGATAGCTCATTTAATTCAATTTCCCAACGATCATCAGGTTTCCGAGAGATGTCTTCCACTTCGTGACCAAGGAATAATTCCACATTTTCCTGATCGCAGAGATAGCTGATCATCCCTTTTGTCAATGCTCCAAAATTCACGTCCGTTCCAATTGCCATGCGTGTAGCTGCAATTTCTTGGGATGGATCGCGACCTTCAATGATCAAAGGAATCCATTTTTTGATTTCAGCATGGTTATCTGAAAACAGCATATCTTCAAATAGGCCAAACTCGGTCATGTCAGCATGACGTTTTCTCAAAAAGTCAACATTTTCTTCTCCCCAAACAAAGCTCATGTGATCGATGTCATTGATGAATGGAACGTTCGATTGGATGGATTTATTTTGAACCAAACTTGCCCAAAACTGCTTCGATACTTCAAATGATTGAGCAATTTTTAGTGCTTTTGATAAATCAACTGTTCCATCTTCCTTTTGTGGAGTGTAGTTCAATTCACAAAATGCAGAGTGTCCAGTTCCTGCATTGTTCCATGCATTCGAGCTTTCTGCTGCCACTTGATCCAATCGTTCATAGATTGAAATTCGTGCAAAAGGCATTAGTTTTTTAATGAAAATACCCAGTGTTGCACTCATGATTCCAGCTCCAATGAGTGTTACGTGGAAGTCATTTATATCGTTCTTTTTTGATTGAGACATTATCAGAATGAGATTATGAAAAGATTGAAGACAAGGTAATCATCCTTAATTAATAGTGAGGCTCTAGGTCTGATGAGCTATTGATTAATGGCAATAAGTAATAAGACTGCGGAAAATATAAAAATAGAAAACACGATAAGAGAGGATATTAGAACCACACAAAAACGAAGAATGGTATATCTCTTCTTGAATACTCGTTTAAGGGAAATCACTGAGTACACGAGAATACCGATGAAAATGATGATTTGAACCACTGTAGAAGCAGTATTGTTCATTGATTCATTTAGGGTTAGTTCAAATAAGTAAAAGAGAAGGATCTGTACCATTCCCAAAATGAAAAAGAACGAGAAGAGATGTAGCGTGTAAACAAAGAAGTTTACGAAATAGTTTCGTTGTTTTGATTTAAACAATAATCGAACGAGTAGGGCAAATGCGGGAATGTATAAAAGGATAATCAAATTGAAATTGCGCACAAATCCAGTAAAGATTTTACGCGCTGCTTCTTCTGATCCATCTGAAGTAAATTGAAAAGCTCCAGAGTCCTTATCGATTATATAGGAGAGTCCAAAATATAAGAACGATAGGAATAGAAATACACGAAATGGAGGAATGAATCGTTGCCTTTTTCCATCCAAGTAATCCATTGTGATCTGCCCAGGGTGAATTACAAGGGGTACAATTGAAGAGAACAAGCGACTATCAAATGACAGAAAGTCTCCCATAAAGTCCTTTGAAAGTTGCCGGAATGAGGCTTGTTTCGAATTGTTCTCCTGTCCACACGTTGAACAAAAATTCTCACTGTTTAAAAGGGGATTATCACAATTAAAACATACTGTCGCCTTTCTTCGTTTTTTCAATTTATTTCCTTTTTCTATGAGGGTTCGTAACTTCTGTTTTTAGTGTCTGCTAGAGCCAATTTGGATTCCAATAACACATAGGTCATCAACTTGCTCTAGATCAGCCTGCCAATTTCGAAATTTAGTTAACATAAATGAACTTTGTTCTGATATTGGGAGCACATTTGATTCCAATAGTGCGTCTTTGAATCCTTTGCGCATCATTTTTTTCTCCTTCGGTCCGCCGAATTGATCTTGGTAACCATCTGAAAATAAGAAAACACAATCATTTTCACTCAATTCAATCGTGTGATTCGTAAATGGGAGTGGGTTCCGATGATTTCCTATCGGCTGCTTGTTCGCCTTCCATACTTCAATTGATTTGGTGGCGTTTCTGAGAATCCAAAGCGGGTTATTTGCACCGGACCAATGGAGTTTGTTTGACTTTTTATCGAAAACACAAAGTGAAATATCCATTCCATCGGCTACTGCATCTTCCTGTTGGGTCAACTCCGTAATTACAATATCACGTGTTTTATTAAGAATCTCTGCAGGAGAGGTGTGGCCGTATTCACGTACCGATCGATTAAGTGCATTGTGACAAACAACACTCATCAGTGCGCCGGGAACGCCATGACCGGTACAGTCGGCTACGGCTAGAAATAGTAAATCGTCCGTTTCGTCTAGCCAATAAAAATCCCCAGAAACAATGTCTTTTGGAAGGTAGAGCACGAAATGATTGGGAAAGACTTCTTGGAGCGTAGATTTTGAGGGTAATATTGCTTTCTGAATCCGCTTGGCATAACTGATCGATGCCATGATTTCATCGTTTTTTTGCTGGACAAGTTTATTTTTCTCTTCAATTATGTCTTGTTGTGCTTGCGTTTGTTTCCATTTTCGAAAGAAGAGGATGGAGAAAAGGAGAATGAGGATTAAGCCAGAGCTGATTGCAATTATGATAATCTTGTGTTGACGATCTTTCTCTTTTTCGCGCAACCTTGAGACCTCTTTTTCCTTGTTGAATTCATAGTTGAGTTCAAGTTCTGTTTGTTTTCTCGCAATGGATGAGTTATCGATACTGTCTCGATAGGTAATGTAAAGTTTGTAATATCGAAAGGCGGAAATAGAGTCTCCAGCTTTTTCTTCATTCTTGGTTAACCAATAATATACAAATTTCAAGCACTCTCTATCATTCACACTAGAACCAAGTTCGATTGAAATATTAAAGTATTCACGTGCTTTATCAAAATCACCGAGTCTGTAATGTACTTCTCCAAAATTGGAATAAGTAATCGCCATTGCACCAATATTATTTACAGACTTTCGAATAGCAAGCGCTTTGTCCAAGTAATCGAGCGCAATATCAAATTCTTTCAGGTCCATATAGGCAAGCGCGATATTATTGTAATTGTCGCCCAGCCCGATCGAATCGTTTGCTTTAGCGTCCATTTCAATGCATTTCATGTAGTTATTAATGGCCTTTTGGTGTTTCTCTTGTCGCGTATAAATAATTGCAATATTATTCAAGGATGCCGAGATTCCATGTTGATCATTGATCTCTTGTCTAATTTTCAATGCACGCTTATGGTAACTCAAAGACTTGGATTCTAACTCTTGATTCATATAAATCAAGCCGATGTTGCCTAGGATGTCTGCTTTGGTTTTGGGATCGTCTAATTTTTCTTGAATCGAAAGTCCAGCAAAAAAATGCTTTAGCGCTGAAGGATACTGGCTCAAATAATCATAGGTAATGCCTCGATTGTTGTGCAGTTTCGATTCGATTGATTTATACTTTAATGCACGTGCTATTTTCAGTCCACGCTCAGAATATTCAAGAGATTCTTTCAAATTTCCGTTTATCCAAGCCGATGCTGATGCCAAGTTGAATGCTGCTGCTTTGTCCTTTTGGGAGGAAAGTTTTTGGATGCGTGCGATCGTTGTATCTGATGAGAAATCTTGCGCACTATTTGGGAAGGAAAGAAGTAGTAGTGAGATAATTAGAACGAGACGCATGGATTAAATATAGCGAATTTCATAGAACCATGTATATTGGTATATGAAATTGCCTTGGTTCATTGATGTTCTACAATCCAATCTGAATTCCCTTTGTTTTCTTTGATGAATTGCTTATTGGCGAAGCTAGGGAAGAGGTAAGAATCGAAAATCAATGATTCACAGTCAGACTCTGAAATTGGAATTTATTGATAACAGGGTTGGCATACATTCGAAGGAAATAAGGCTTCAGCTCTTCTTCAATTTGTTTGTATTTATCCTCGAAATCGGTGCGTTTTTGTTCGATGACTTTAAGGTCAACATTTAGTTCCTTCAATTCTGAACCAATTGAAGGCTCGGCGATTTGAAGTTTTTCATACGCAAGGTAATTTGACGGATAAAGCTTGTAGTTGGTAATAATTTGTTCATCAATTTGATTCGCGATATTTACGGGGTCGCTATCAACGCATATAACTTCTGTTCCAAAGTACAAATGAACGTTTCCTTTCTCACCATTCATTCCTGTAGCAATACTCGTAAGATCACTCTTTTCATCTTTCTCAAAGTGCCCATTTTTATCGATTTCGAACAATTCTCTCGCTTTCAACTCAGCACAAGGATCATATTCATACGAAATGGAAACAGGAACAATACGAAGCTTATCAATCGACTCTTTTAATGACATTTTTGTCTTAGAATCTCGATTTGCTAGGTGCAGCATTTTCAGTATTGTAGGATCGGTTTTATCAATCCCATTTTTTGCTCTTCCTTCTCGCTGTGCGAGCCATACATTATTCCCTTGATCTATTGAGTAACTGATGTATTGCGAAAGTTGCTTTGATGCCAGTAATTTTTCTCTGCCTTGAACTGATCGCTTAACAATAAAGCTCTTGTTCAAACGCATTAGGTCTGAAATGTATTCCTTTTTCAGTAGATTATCTCCAATTGCAACTTGAGCAGTTCCATGAACAGACTTGTGCAATAAATAACCCATCAAAGCAGGATCCATTACAATATCACGGTGATTACTAATGAATAAACTAGATGTGTTTTTTGATAATCCACTCAAGCCTGATTCAGTTAGACCAGTAGTTGTTGTCTCTAGAATCTTTACGATATATTTGGAAATAATTTCTTGTACGCCATCAATTGTATCAATGTGGCTTAATTTCTTAGTAAGAGATTTCTTAACCTGCTTTTTCACTAATTCTGGAAGCCCTTTGCTCAAACGTGGAAGCCGAAACTGCGCAACGCTTGAAATGAATTCATCGTTCTTGAGTAATCTTCCGATTACATCATTCACTTCAGAATCGTTGTAAGGTCTTATGTCATCAAAGTTCTCCATAATGTAGAATTGCTAGTGAAAATTTAGTTGTTCAACACATTTCTAAGTCTTAATAATACGAATTACTCTAACAAAATCAAGAAATTTGATAATCGGATAGGCAGGATCGAGTTCGTACCATTTAGATCCAAAGTTTGGATTTTGAGCGTTTTTGTGGTGATTGTTATGGTAACCTTCACCAAACATTAAAAAGTCAAAAGGCATTAAGTTCACAGATGTATTATCAGTGTTGAAATTACGATAACCAAATTTATGGGCAAACCAATTTATTACCGCACCATGAAGAGGCCCCATAATGAAATGAACGGGTAAAAATAGAAAAACCCACCATGCATCTGCATAAATGACGTAGAAGGCAGTATAAGCTGCTGCCCAGAGGAGCCTAACCATCCAATTATGAGCGAACTTCTCAAAAGCCTGCCATTGAGGAACGCCATTGGTAAATTCATCATCTATATCCACCGTTTTATCAAAAATACTCGAGTATAACTCCTTTGTTCTCCACATCATTGAAAATATGGTTTTGTCATATTTAGGAGAGTGGGGATCCTTTTCTGTATCAGTATATGTATGATGCATTTTGTGCAAAACGCCATATGCATATGGACTAAGATAAGACGACCCTTGTGTTATAAAGGTGAAAATGTAGAATACCTTTTCCCAAAAGTTGGACATTTCGAACATTTTGTGAGCGGCGTACCTGTGTAGAAAAAATGTTTGACTAAACAACGACAAGTACCAATGGGAGATAATGAAAATTAAAATGATCATCTTATTGCTTGATTATTAGTTATAGAGTAAAAAGAATGCCACTAATAGAGTATCGGGAGATCAGCTTTCGCTTAATTTTTTAATGTAAAATAATGTTCCCATTTTGAACTCTATTATATATCGACTTGCTCGATTTAAGGGTGCAAAGATATTGATTTTTTTAAGAGGATATGGAATTACTTTGGCTAAGGGAAAACACATATTGGTTTTAGCGAATAATATAGATGAAATTCGCGCGATGATATTACCTAAGCTTAAAATTCAATAAGTGTACATAGTGTCCAATAGCGCTATCCTTAGGCTGAAACAAGAGCTTTGAACTGAATAATGGAAACAAAAAAGGCCTCACCTAAGTAAGACCTTGTAATTTTTGTTAAAATTCATTTTTCACTAATTCTAAGCGACAGGGAAGAGTATTAAAATTAAACCTTTTCACCCACTTTCTGCTCAACAAATAGCCCGATAGAAAGCACAAAAATGCCAAGCATTACATATTGCCAAGTAGACCCATTGGAGAAGAAAGAACCAAGACCATTTTTAATGTTTTGAAAACTATCTTCTATCGGTAAATCGAGAGAACCGTCTGTTCCAGAGAACAAAGTCAAAGAGATAAGCCCAATGAACATAGCAGCTATTCCGATCCATGTTCTTTTAGAAATAACAGGAGTATATGGAATTGCAGGAGATTTTCCTTCAAGTTGACCCATTAGCTGAGCTGTGAAATCAGGTGATGTAGAAACAGATCCATGTTTTGAAAGAACGTTTGACAATGCTGTTTCCTCCGAGTTGATTTTATCCATCAAATTGGAAGTGAAATCAGTATCAGTTTTCATCAGGCCCTTCTTCAATATTTCTTTCTTATTCTCTTCCATCAGATGATTGATTTTAATTCATGGTGCAGCATGCGCTCCAAATTAATTTTTAGCTGTTTCCGGGATCGATGAAGCTTTATTTTGACATTGGCTTCACTAAGTCCTGTTATTTCAACTATTTCCTGAATGCTACTTTCGTCAATATAAAACAAAGTAATGATTACTCCATCAATTTCAGGAAGACTTTCGATCGCCTTTTGAACATACAACTGTTGTTCTTGGTCTTTTAATTCTTCTAGTTGAGGAAACGATTCGTCCGTTGCAATCTCAATGTGAAAATCGTCATCAACAGTTTTGATTTTCTTTATTTGTGACTTTGAAATGGCCGACCGATATGCAATTGTATATAGCCATGTAGAAAACTTTGAAGTGCCTTTAAATGCGTGTAAGTTTTTAAATGCTTTTAAAAAAACTACTTGTGCAACATCTTCGGCATCTTCACGCTGTCGGGTTATTCGGAAACAAACCGTGAACACCATGTCCTTGTATTTATTCACCAAATGCGTAAAGGACGAAGTTTCTCCGCCCAATACTTGCTGAATGTATATTTTATCGTCTATATCGACCATTTCTATACACCTTTATTTTCTTCCTTCTTAGCTAAAAAGTGTTCAAGAACTAATCCCGCACCAGCCCAAAGGAAAACCATAGAAAAGGTTGCAGGCTCTTTCTCCATAGAAGTCAAATGTACGATCATTTGGCCCATCAACACACCAATTGCAATCCCCATTGCTAATAATCCAAGTTTAAGACCGATTCTTGTTCGTCGTTGCGCAAAGATGCTTGGATCAGCGCCTTTTTCGATCATGGCTAAACGTTCTTTGTTACGTGTTATCAAAAACGTATACAATACTCCGAATACTGTTGCGAAGAATATAAATGGAATTAAAATTTCAACAAACATATTTTTTCTTTTTAAGGTTTATATAAGCTTAGACCTGTTGTGTAATGGTGAGGTTACAAATAGAAGGATTTATTATCGAAATACATCATCATAACTTGGTATGACTAGGATGTGTCAGTGTAAATATTTTTTCTTTTTGACGACAATGATATAAATTAAGGAACCATTGAGGGTAAATACATTCATCTCGCTGGTGTGTTTTAACTAAATCAGGTTTTTTGGTGCAAAAAAACACTTTCGAATTGACAAAAGCAGTATAACGAAGGTTAAGGGGGCAGAGATTGTGTAATAACCGAAGATTAAATGCTATGGCAGGAGGGATACCAAACATTTTGAAGATAATCCGGTCAATTAATTCAGAAATCTGATCAGAAAAGAAAGGGTTGAGAAGGACTGAAGCGCCTTGTACATTGCAATAAAGAGCCATTACGTCAATGTTTCACATAGCCTGAATCGGTCTGTTTAAATCCACTTATAAGCATCAGAACAGACAATTGACTTGTTAAATTGTTGTTAAAGACTCATTTAATAATTACTTTCCCCGTGCTAAAACTTGCTCCCTTATGAAATCTATCTTAAAATTAATTCTAATTGGAATAGTTCTGTTCTGGAATGGTTCAACAGTGTTCTCTCAAATAACGATGACCGGTGGTCAAACTGCACAGCAATTAGCTGAGTTTATTGCAGGATCAAATATAACAGTAACAAATGCTGTGTTATCGGAAGGAAATACGCCTATTGCTACATTGGCTAGCTCCTCTGCCGCAGGTACTTTTGCTGGAATTGCTTCAGACATAGGATTTGATTCAGGCGTAATACTTTCCTCAGGAAATATAACGGAGGCTCCAGGGCCTAATACCAACGGAAACATTGGTGCAAACTTAGGTTATTCGGGAACTGCACAGATGAACGCATTAGCAGGAGCAACTACGTTTGACGCCATTACCTTAGAGTTCGACTTTGAAGTGCAATCTTCATTTATTCAGTTTAACTATGTATTCGCATCAGAGGAATATCCAGAATTTGCGCCACCAAATAACTCTTCATTCAATGATGTGTTTGCCTTTTTTATTAGTGGACCAGGAATTGTTGGAGAACAGAACATAGCGTTGGTTCCGAGTTCTACGAATCCTGTTTCTATTAATAATATCAACCCAGTTACAAACAGTCTATATTACATTGATAATACGGGTGGACTTGATATTGAGTTTGACGGTTTTACTACAATTTTAGAAGCGACTCGATCTAACTTGACACCTTGTGAGGTGTACCATTTGAAATTAGTGATTACTGATGCTGGAGATGGAGTATATAGTTCGGCGGTATTTTTACAAGAAAATTCACTCGTTCAAGGCTTGGTTGATGTACAAACACAAACGATAAATGCAGATGATATCGCATTAGAAGGATGTATTCCAGCGAGTTTTACATTTTCTTTTGATGATATAACGAATCAGGATCGAATAATCAATTACTACGTTGCAGGGACAGCGGTAAACGGTGTCGATTATCAATACATAGATAGCTCGCTTACAATTGTTGCAGGTGATACTTCGGCAACAATTTATATCGATGCCTTTTCTGATGGACTCACAGAAGGACAAGAATCAGTTTGGGTCATTTACCAACCAGCCGCTTGTGCCGCATGGGACACAGCCTTTCTGTATATTAATGATGCACAACCCATAGATTTCTCACTGGATGAATTCCATTTGGATTGTTTTGAAGATAACTCAGGTGAAATTCTAGTGAATTCAACGGGCGGATTCCCTCCTTATACTTATTGGGTTACGGATCCAAACGGCGTAGAAACGCAAACTACGGCTAACCCTATCACTGGATTAGCAGCTGGAACGTATACCGTTCAAGTATATGATTCTTATGGTTGTCAAGCCGATGCACTGGTAATTGGCGGAATATATGACGCAGATACTACCTTCTTGCCTGACGTTCCGAACGGTTCAGTATTGACATATGATGCTCCCTTGAACATAGTAGGATTTACAGCAGGTCAGACAATTAATGATGTAAGTCAAATTCAGCAGATTTGTGCAACAATGGAACACTCTTATTTGGGTGATTTACAAATCACTGTTGAGGCACCATCAGGTGAATTGGTGGTACTCAAGCAACAAAATGGTGGTGGATCATGTGATCTCGGTGAACCATTTGCATCAGGCCCAGTTGATGGAGCAAATAGTAACTTAACAGACCCTGGGATTGGTTATGAATACTGCTTTAATGCCTCCCCGATTTTCCTTACCATGGTGGGGGAGTCTAATAACTTTACACATACTATTCCATCTTCTACGGGAGGTACATATACAGATAATTATCTACCAGCAGGCTCATATACGCCATTCGAATCCTTTAGTAATCTTGTTGGTGCGGATATGAATGGTGCTTGGATCATGCACGTTACCGATCAATTTGCGTTGGATAATGGATATATTTTTAACTGGTACATAAGTTTAATTGGTGACATGCCAGATACATTGGTAACCTTACTTGAGCCAGATGAAATTGTTACTACGGGCTTTGTTATTGACGCGACTTGTGGTGGAAGTGATGGATCTATTGATATTGACATTCAAGATGCGGCTTTACCTTATACAGTGTCATGGGATTCAGGTCAAACGACTGAAGACCTCACGGGAATTCCTGCAGGAACATATACGGTTACGGTTACTGATGGTAATGGATGTCAATCACAACAAACGTTCATTGTAAATAATATTGGTTCATTGAGTATATCGTCGACCTCGGCTCCAGCATCTTGTTATGGCGGAAGTGATGGATTTATTGATATTACACCAGCTGGTGGGCAATCGCCTTATACGTTCTCCTGGGATTCGGGACAAACGACTGAAGACATAGGTTCTTTAGCATTTGGTGATTATACCGTTACAATGACGGATCAAATGGGATGTGTTTTCTCTCAAGTGATTTCGGTTGGTGAAAGTTCACAAATTGTCATCACAGCAGTGAGCGTTTTGGATGAAGAGTGTAATACTGATAATGGTTCCATTGATATTGCTGTTTCAGGTGGAACTGGTTCATATGGATTCCAATGGTCAAGTGGGCAAACCTCAGAAGATATCTCAGGTTTGACATCAGGGAGTTACACTATTGATGTCGTGGATGGAAATGGGTGTTTGGCTAACGAATCGTATTTGATCGTTAATGATGTATCGAATTGTTCAGCGTTCTGTTTTATTGAAGTTGAAGCAAATGTTCTAACGAATGAATTGTGCGGGGCTGCAAATGGAAGTATTGATATTAACGTATTGAACGCAGTAGGACCAGTTACCTATTCTTGGAGTAACGGAGCAACAACGGAAGATATCTCTGGCTTAACGGCTGGAAATTACACCGTGGTTGTTACTGATGCAAATAACTGTTCGGAGGTGGCTACGTTCACACTCGTGAATGACGCTGGAACGCTAGCTATTTCAAATGCTTCGGTTGGAGTGGAAAATTGTGGTAACCTAAATGGATCAATTGACATCACCGTGGTAGGTGGAGCGATGCCATATACATATGCTTGGTCAAATGGCGCAATATCTGAAGACTTAACTGGATTGAGTGCTGGAGCGTACGATGTCACAATTACTGATGGTAATGGATGTCAAACATCAGCATCATATATAGTTGTCAATAATGCTGGTTCGCTAGCCGCTACAGGAAGTGTGGTTCCTGAGTTATGTTCAGCATCAAATGGATCGATCAATCAAACAGTGACAGGAGGAAATGGAGTGTTAACGTATTCTTGGGATACTGGACAAACGACAGAAGACATTTCGATATTAACTGCCGGTACTTATGTATGTACAATAACGGATGAAACAGGTTGTTACATTATACAGTCATATACTGTTGGTCAAACAAGTGGAGATATCTCACTGATAGGTGTGAATATCGTACACGAAGTATGTGGGAATGGGCAAGGTGAAGTAAATATCACTGTTACCGGAACTACTTTGACATTTAACTGGTCGAATGGAGCAACAACAGAAGATTTGACAGGTGTTCCTGCTGGGGATTACTACTGTGTAATTACGAACCCTGCAGGTTGTACGTTCACTACACCAATATTCTCTGTAATTAATGCTTCTGGAACACTAAATGTCACAACTCAGTTAGTAACTGACGAGATTTGTGGAAATGGAAATGGAGCCATTAACATGAACATCCTCGGAGGAACAGGACCATTTACAATTCTTTGGTCAAACGGTGCTACTAATGAGGACATCGTTGGCTTGTCAGCAGGAACTTATTCAATTACAGTAACTGACGCAAATGGTTGTACAGAAAGTCATTCTATCACCGTAAATTCAAACTCAGGAACCTTAGCAATTCAAAATGCAATCATTACCGATGAGGTTTGTGGAGATATGGCAGGAGCTATTGATGTTATAGTAATAGGAGGAGCTGGACCATTAAGCTATTCTTGGGACTCTGGACAGACGTCAGAAGATCTTTCAGGTCTAGCCGCTGGTACATACACTATTACAATAACGGATCAGAATGGATGTGTAGTAAATGCATCATATACTGTAAACAACATAGCGAGTGGGTTGGCATTCACATCTGCCATTACGAATGAAATTTGTACAAATGGACAGGGTGAAATTGCCTTGACCGTAACTGGAGGAAATGCTCCTTACACATACGTTTGGTCGAATAGTGGATCAACTGCAACTATTACTGGATTATCTTCAGGACTCTATTCATGTACAATTACAGATAACTCAGGATGTTCAATTGTTACAGGTGATCTCGCGGTTGGGAATACTGCTAACGGCATGACGGCATCAACTACTGTTATCGATGCTTCTTGTTCGAATAATGGTTCTATAGATCTTACTGTTGTAGGTGGAGCGATTCCGTTGACGTTCGCTTGGTCAAATTCAGGAACTACTGAAGATATCTCGAATCTTGCAGGCGGAACATATATCTACACTGTCACAGATAATAATGGCTGTGTCGTAACTGGTTCAGCAACTGTTGTTCAAACGAACGGAAATATTACATATACCAATACAACGACTAGTGAAATATGTGGAAACGGTACAGGCGCAATTGACTTGACCCCTGCAGGTGGAGTTGGTCCCTATACGTTTGTATGGTCGAGTGGACCAGCGACTGAAGATCTTGTCGGTCTTCCAGCGGGATCATATACATGTGACATTACGGATAACACTGGCTGTACGATTACAACGAGTGTCATTTCAGTAACAGACCTACCTGGAAGTTTAAGTATCACAAATCTTATTGCAACTGATGAGACCTGTTCAAACGGATTGGGTAGTATAGATATCTCAGTTACTGGAGGAACTCCAATTATTACCTACTCATGGTCAAATGGTCCAACGACCCAAGACGTAACAAATCTAACTTCAGGAACATACGAAGTGACTGTCACGGATAACAATGGCTGTGAAGTAACAGCTCAAGCAGTAATTAATTCAGCGCCAGGATCATTCGCGATTACGCAGCCAATTGTAAGCCCTGAAAATTGTTCAAATGGTCAGGGAGCAATAGATATTTCATTGATTGGTCAATCAAATCCAGTAAGTTTTGTCTGGTCAAATGGTGCGACAACAGAAGATATTTCTGGTTTGTCAGCTGGTGTATACACAGTAACCGCAACTGACAATAATGGATGTGTCGTTACTGGAACATACACCATTACTAATGATGGCTTATCACTGTCAATAGCGAGTGCTAACATAAGTGATGAATACTGTGGCTCAGGTTCTGGATCCGTTGCGATCACAGTATCAGGTGGAACAGCACCATATAATTATTTATGGTCAAATGGCGGAACTGCCAATACGATTGATAATTTATTTGCTGGTACTTATACGGTAACGGTTACTGATGCCAGTGGATGTCAAGTCCAAGGTTCTTATACAGTAATAAACAACCCTGGGAACTTAGCCTTTACTGCGGCGGTTACGGATGAAATTTGTGGAGATGGCTTAGGAGCAATTGACATTACTACAACAGGTGGAAATTTACCACTTGTATATGCATGGAATTCCGGTGAATCAACAGAGGACATTGGTCCAATTTCAGAAGGAACTTACGACCTTGTTATTACTGATCAATTCGGTTGTACAGCAAATTATACTGGAGTTGTTGCTAATATCACTGGTGGACTTGGAGTATCTATTACATCAGTCACTGACGAAAACTGTGGTTTATCCGATGGTGCAATTGATATAACAACGACAGGAACTGGAATTATTTCAACAGTATGGAGTTCTGGACAAACAACTGAAGATCTTACAGGAATTGGTGCTGGTACGTACACAGTTACTGTTTCGACAGCAACTTGTTCTGTAACGGAGACTGTTACTGTCGCTAATCAGACTGGAACATTGGCTACAACCTTTACTTATGTCCAAGATGAAAACTGTGGAGACGGTCAAGGGTTTATTGATATTGATGTAGCTGGCGTAGGACCATTCACCTACTTATGGAGTGATAGTCAAACAACACAAGATGCAATCGGACTATCTGGAGGTATTTACACCGTAGTTATTACAGACAACAACGGGTGTGACTTGACAGAAACGTTCACTGTAAATAGTACGAATGTCACGAACATGGTGGCATCTGGCTTGACAAATGATATTTTCTGTTCAACGAGTGATGGGGCTATAGATTTAACCGTAACAGGAGGAATTGGGCCATTTAGCTATTCTTGGGACAACGGTGAAACAACACAAGATCTCACGAATCTAGGAGTAGGTAATTACACCGTGACGGTAACCGATGCTGCGAATTGTATAATTACAGAAGTAATAACGATAGGCGGTACTCAAGTATCTAACCTTGGTTTTACGGCTCTCAATATATCTGATGAGTTTTGTGGACAGCAAGATGGAGACATTACCTATTTCACAGGTGGTACAGCAGATGATTATTATCTTGATGGTGTGAACCTTGGTACATTCCAAGCAACGAACCTAGCGGCAGGAACCTACTTAGCTGCAATTACAGACAACTTAGGTTGTTATGTTGATTCTATTGTAGTGATTGGATCGACTGGTAATTTCACATTGGCTGCAACATCTGTTGACGAAACATGTGGTCAATCTAACGGTTCTATTGATGTTACAGTAACAGGAGGAACTGGCTTGATGACATACTTATGGGATTCTGGTCAAACAACAGAAGACATTTCAGGAGTATCTGCAGGAACTTATACATTGACAGTGACTGATAATACGAACTGTTCAGTAGAGATAACTGTAACAGTATTGAATCAAACCGGTTTATTCGGTGTGACTTCAGTGATTATCGGAGACGAAGATTGTCAAAATGGACAAGGGGGTATTGATATTGAAGTTTCAGGAACTGGACCAATGACATACTCATGGGATTCAGGTCAAACTACACAGGACATTATAGGTTTGTCAGAAGGAACGTACAGCGTTGTAATTACAGATGGAGTAGGTTGTCAATTAACCGCAACATATCAAGTAGGAAACAATACTACCTATTCAGTAAGTGCAAACATAAACGAAGAGTTTTGTTCTTCAGTTGATGGGGCAATCGACTTAACCCTGACGGGAGGTGCTGCACCGTTTACATTCTCATGGGATAATGGAGCAACAACCGAGGATCTCACGAACCTCGTAGCAGGAACATATGTTGTAAGCATTTCGGATGCCTTGAATTGTCAATCAGTTCAAACCTTCGTTGTACCTCAAGGAAGTAATGGTATCCAACTTACGAATTTTGTGATTGGAAATGATTTTTGTGGACAGGGGAGTGGTGATATTAACTTTAACTCAGGAGGTACGGTAGACGACTACTTTATCGATGGTGTTTTATTGCCGTCATCACACGCTTATAACCTTACGGCTGGAACGTATATTATTTCAGGGACAGATAGTCAAGGATGTTATGTAGAAGAGACTATCACAGTAGGGTTGGATGTTAACTTCAGTCTCTCTGAGGTTACTGTAGATGAAACATGTGGTCAATTTGATGGATCAATTGATGTTACCGCTACAACTACAGGCTTGTCTTATTCATGGAGTTCTGGTCAAACGACTGAAGATTTAATGAATGTGACGGCTGGAACGTACACAGTTACCGCAACAGACAATGTGGGTTGTTCAGTGTCTTTAACTTCTACTATTCTGAATCAAACTGGAGCCTTTGGAATTACCTCCGAAATCCTTACTGATGAGAATTGTCAGGATGGTCAGGGAGCAATAGACATTGAAGTTTCAGGAACTGGACCATTCACATACTCGTGGGATTCAGGTCAGACAACTCAAGATTTAACCGGATTGTCAGCAGGTACATATACTGTTCAGCTTTCAGACGGAAGTGGGTGCGAATTAACGCAAACGTACACAGTAAATAACATCGCATCATTTACTGTTGCCGCTGTGATAACCCAAGAGTTCTGTACTTCATTAGATGGAGCGATTGATATAACCGTTACAGGAGGAGTTGGACCAATAACATTTGCTTGGGACAATGCTGAAATTACAGAAGATCTCGTGAATTTAGCAGCGGGCGATTATACGGTAGTCATTACTGATGGTTCCGGTTGTCAATTCACATCAACGTATACAGTGGGGCAAGGTAGTTCAGGTCTGCAACTCGTCAACTTCGCCATTATAGATGAAAGCTGTGGACAAGGAGATGGTGAGGTTAACTTTGGCTCTGGTGGTACAGCAGATGATTATTACATTGACGGTGTTCTTTTACCATCATCAGACGCAGATAACTTAAGTGCAGGAACCTACGTTATTTCAGCTACGGATATTCAAGGTTGTTTTGTCGATAGCACGATCACTATTGGATCAACAGGAACCTTCACTTTATCGCATGCAAGTACAGACGAAAACTGTGGACAAGGAAATGGTTCAATTGATCTTACAACTACTGGTGGCGCTACAATGACTTATCTATGGTCTAATGGAGCAACTACGGAAGATCTTTCAGGTCTCTCAGCTGACACTTACACGGTTACCGCAACGTCAACGGGTGGTGGGACATGTACTTATGACTATACAATCGTAATTAATAACAACAACTCCTTCGAAATTACATCTACGCAAGTGGATGATTATTGTGGAGCGTTACTCGGAGCAGTTGATCAAGAAGTGGTATTTGGATCAGGTTTAACGTATTTGTGGAGTTCTGGTCAAACGACAGAAGATATCTCAGGAGTAACGGGCGGAACGTACACATGTACGATAACTGATCCTAGTCCAAATGGTTGTGTACTCATTAACACATACACAATTGTCAATGGAACAAGTGGTATGATTGTAACAGAAAGTATCACTGATGAGTTATGTACGAATGGACTTGGTGCAATTGACTTAACAATGTTAGGAGGTTCTGGAAACTACAGCTACGCTTGGGATAATACAGAAACAACTGAAGACATCTCGAACTTGACAGGTGGAGTATATGGTGTAACCATTACGGATATAAGTGATAACTGTCAGATGATTCTTTCATACACTGTTATTGATATTGCATCAACAATGGCTGTAACGGAAAGCATCACTGATGAACAATGTACAAATGGACTTGGAGCAATTGACTTAACTATGTCTGCAGGTTCTGGATCGTTTAGTTTCGCATGGGATAATGCAGAAACGACAGAGGATCTGTCGAACTTGATTGCAGGAACATATGTCGTGACGATCACCGATTTAGCGAATAGCTGCCAGATGGTTGTTTCATACGATGTGACCGATATCACATCAACTATAACAGCAACAGGAAATGTTACTGATGAGGTGTGTGGAAACGGCTTGGGTGCAATTGACCTTTCTGTTACAGGAAATGCTGGACCGTACACATTCGCTTGGGATTCAGGTCAAACAACAGAGGACCTTGCTAATATAGCTGCTGGAAGTTACGAGGTAACAATAACAGATCAAAGTACAGGATGTAGTATTGTCGAGACCTTCGTAGTCGCAAATTCAGTTACAAACTTCGGAGGGTCTGCAGTAATTGTGGATGCAACATGTGCTACTTGTGTAGACGGTTCAATCGACATCAGTCTGAATGCTGGAACTACTTATACATATTCTTGGTTGAGTGGGGAAACAACGGAAGACATCAACAACTTGAACCCTGGAACGTATACCGTAACAATCACCTCTGCAGAAGGGTGTGATACAACAATGGTATTTGATGTTCTGGAGGTGGTTTCGCTGTCTGAGGAGGCGTTAATGAGCATCTCTATGGCTGTTCATCCTAACCCAGCAGCAGATTACTTCTTTGTAAGTTTCGAGCTTCCTGAAGGAGAGACAGCTAAGCTGATAATAACCGATGCATCTGGTCGATTAATTCAGGTGCGTGTGGTGAACGGCTCGAACGACATTATGATTGATGCTGTTGATATGGCAATGGGTACGTACTTTATTACCCTGGAGTCACGATATGGCGTCAAAGTAGAGCGCCTCGTTATTGGAAAATGATAGATAAGAGATTAATAATTGTAGCTCTGTCCGTGGGAATATCCCATGGACAGAATTGCACTATCTAATTGCTGGTAACAGTCCTCGGTTATACGAGGTATGAAGATTTATTGAGGTTGTTTTCTCGAATCACGTGCTTTTGGCGTATAGGTGTTTACTCATCTCTTTATTGCATTTCCACCCTTATGAGGAACAATGGAATAACCGGATGCAGGCTCCTTTATTTTATGAAAACACTCATCTGAGCAAACAATTACAAGCAAAGGTAGAACGTCAGTAGCAACCTGACAGGAAACCCAATATTGCTCGAATCGAATATCATTTTCATTCGTATCACAAATGCTACATTTGTTACCACCGAAATAATCTACTGGGTTATCATTAAGATTAGGGAATCCTTTCTTGTTTTTGTAGTTGCCGAATAGTGCTCTTGTACTGACTGTGCAATCTTTTAAATTCGAACACCTGGTAATTTCATACGGAAACCAGCGAAGCCCATATGATGTGTAGGGAGTAAATTTTTCTAGTGCTTCTAGTTGTCCTATTTCTTGCGGCAGTCGTGTTAAATTACTACCGTAAATCATTAAGTGTTTAATGCTTTTTAATTTCCCGATTTCCTTAGGAAGGGTCCGAATATGAACCCAATGATCCAATTGAAACTGTTGCGAAGGATGAAATAACTCTGCAGAGTCTTTGTCACATTGATTGATAAACTCTAGCAATGCTCGCCAAGCGTCTTCTTCTCGGTTTTGGGAGTCTATACGTACTTTAATTTCATCTTGCGACATAGTGGGCTTCAATTGGGCAAAGCAAATGGTAAAAGAATATGAAACGATTTAGTCCATTCTGAATTTTAAAAAAAATCAGTAAAAACAACTCAATTTATTATTATTTGGTGAATGAAAAACGTAGAACAAGTAATTAGCTCATACTTTCGGCAATAAGCTCTAACAAAAATGTTTCTCGTTCAATTGACATCCCCTTTTTGTCACTTGTTGCCATCGTGTTTTTATTGTGTTCGATGGCTTCATGAATGTTCATCCATTTGGCTTTCATTCCATTATTGGTCTCGTATTGCTCCATTTTCGATTCACCAAGATCTTTGCTGATGTCACAGGTATAGCAATAAGAAATCATATGCTGAACGTCAAAATCTGGTTTGTACCAAGGACGATACTCTTCATAAGCCCCAAAGGGTTTAATGTTTCTAATATTTTTCGCTCCCGTTTCTTCACTGAGCTCTCGCATCATTCCCTCGATTTTATCTTCCTCAATATCTAAACCTCCACCGGGCAAACTGTAGTCTTCATATCTTTCAGTGTAAAGTAGTAGAATATTTGTCCCTTGAATTGCTATGCTCCTAGTGGCTAACCTTGTGAAAATAGATTTGTTTTCTAAGGTTTTTACTTCAGGATGATAATGGGTTTTTAAATTTTTCATTTAGAAAGTCTAGTCATTTAACTAAAGGGCAAATAATATTCGGTTTTTGTCCAAAAGTAATTGAACAAATTGAACTGATAATGCGTATCGTAATTAATTTATGTATTAATGGAGTATAGCGTTTGGCATCAGAAAGAGCGATAGTGCAGGAGGATCGAAAGGACAATATGTGAGCTTAGCTAAGGCCTTTTCACA
>NVXP01000067.1 GCA_002733985.1 Fluviicola sp.
AGGCCCAGCGAGTGTGGGTGTAATCCATGGTGGTAGCAGCGCGGCTATCACCACTTTCATCTGCCACAGTAAGGTTTTCTGCCGTATCAAAATGCTTTGCTCCATCGGCAGAAAAGGTAATCATTGTTCCATCGCCCTGGGCACTACCTTCAAGATAAGTGGTATGTGCAGGCACAGGATTGACTATCGAAACATTTTCTACCCGTTGCTGGCTACGATTTCTCACGGTAGTGACATAGACTAGGCGATCACCCGGGACAACATTATTGGCATCTACCCGGCGGGTAATTTTATTACCGACCATGTTGTTCCCATTGGCAAGGTTTACAAGACAAGGATCAATGAATTATTAAAGTAGGTTGATTCAGACGCTATTGCCGTAGGATCACCAATCGGGATTTCATTTATCTGGATTATTCTGTTGACCACGTTTCATCCTCCTTCAACGTAACTTTCTTGGAATTAGTTCCTTCATCAAAGTGAATCCGAACGCTATTTTCAATTGCATCAAGAGGCTGTTGCGAATAACTCAATACCTGAAGGTGCTCAGTCAATTGGAGTTGCTATGGGTGGAGCTCCAGTTTTTGCTATGGCAGCTGATTCGAATATGGATGCAACAATTGACACTAAACCAGAATATTGGATTGCGCATGGAAAGTTCAATGCGGGAGATGTTATTGATACTGATGCAATTGAAAATAGCGTACGGATTCACTTTGATGAAGGAACTAATTCCAAGAAAGTTACGTTGAAGGAGGATGAAACGTGGTCAATAGAATAATCAGATAAATGAAATCCCTATTGGTGATCCTACGGCAACAGCGTCTGAATCAACCTACTTTAATAATTCATTGATGTTTGTCTTATAGATCTTGCCAATAGGAACAACATGGTCGGCAATAAAAATTCGATTTCCTTCAATCGTATTAATGTGTTCTATGGCAATTGCAAATGATTTGTGAACTTGTAGAAAATCACTTTTGGGTAAATATTCTAAAATAGCTGAAATTTTCTCTCGAATTAGTATGGTTTCATCAGTAGTAATCACTTTTGCATAATTTCCAGAAGCCTCAATGATTTGAATAGTGCTAATTTCTACTTGGATGTATTTTTTATTGCTTCGAAGAAAAATTCGATTTGAAATAGCATTGCTTTTTGCTGAAGCAGTTCCAGGAATCGTTGGTGAACTAAAAGTCTTATTTATAGCTTTTAAAAAGCGCTCGAACCCAAAGGGCTTCAATAGGTAATCTGAGATATTAAGTTCGTAACCCTCTAGCGCAAATTCTTTATACGCCGTAGTTACAATTGTTTTGGGTGGATTATTTAATGTTCTTAGAAATTCAAAGCCTTTTAGTTTTGGCATATTTAAATCGAGAAATATTAAATCAACATTACCGCTATTCAAATATTCTATCGCTTCTAAAGCAGTGTAACAATTCTTCATCAACTGCATATTGGGCAGTAGGTCACAATAATTTTTTATTATGTCGTGAGCAATATGCTCGTCGTCGATAATTAAATATGTAATCAAAATTGCTGTAGGATTAATTGTGCTTTGTACGTGTTTTTTGTCACCAAGAAAGACAATGTATGCTTTTTTGGGTAAACCAATTCTAATCGTCGTTTTAAATTTTTCAAGCCAATTCCAGGTTGCCCATCAGTACTCTCAGAGCTATCAAAATTATTTTCAATGGTGAACTTGATTGTATTTTCAATCGTTAAAATGTTGATGCGTACAAAAGCGTTTTCACTTAAGTTTTCTACTCCATGCTTAAACGCATTCTCTAAAAGAATAATGAATAATAAGGGCATCACTTTAAAATCGTCTTCAATTTGACTATTGAACTCAATATCAATCTCCTTGTGATAACGCATTTTGTGCAGTTCAATATAATTGGTTAAATAATCGACTTCATCTTTGAGTGATACAACATCCTTTTCACCTTCATAGATACTGTAGCGCATCATGTCTGATAGTTTGAGAATTAACTCTTGTGCTTTTTTTGTGTCCATCTCTACCAAGCCGTACAAGTTGTTCAGGGTATTAAAAAAGAAATGAGGGTTGATCTGACTTTTTAAATGGAGTAATTCTGTTTTTGATTTTTCATTGTTTAGCCGAATGAAAAGGATTATTTGTTTTACAAACCAAAAAACACCTAAAAAAAAGAGTAATAGATAGTATAAAAGAACTAGAACACCGACAGATGTAGGATAGTTCTCTAAAAACACAACGGAATCCTTTTCTGTTGTTATCAATTCAAAAACAGTTAGAACTACTGGGATTAATGCAGTCACTGCGGCAATACCAATAATTAAGAGCCATTTCTTTCGACTTATTTTATAGATCATATGACAAAGTTAAGTTGATAAATCGTCACAACAAAAGAAGTTGACAAACAACCTTTTTGGGGTGTTCAAACGATCTAAAAATGTGATGAAATCACTTTGTATATCGGTGATGGTTTTGTGTAATGTGCAAATGCCTGTTTGTCACTATTCTTTGATTACAAATGAGATTGAAATTAGGTTTGTAGTCAAACGAAACAATATGAAAGGAAGAATATTAAGATACTTAAAACACCTAACACTAACTATATTAGTATTAGGAATTATTGCGGTTCTATTTGGTTTATATCACGGAGCGAGTTTGCATTATGGGGATCATCCATTAATCTATAAGATAGATCGTGAAGGTCCTTACGTTTTTTACAAAAACGATAGTACTTTCGAGGTAAACTTCATTAGAGGAAAGCGAGAAACGGGGTTTTATGTTGATAAAAAGGAGCATTCAACTGCTTCAGAAGTTACTGTCTCTTGTTATTTTCAAATCGATACTACACGCTTCGATTTTACGCTTAATCCAACGATTGAAATTCCTAAATCAACGTATAATGATGGAAATCCGGTTATCGCAATTTCAGATATTGAAGGTGGATATAAAACATTTCGAGATTTTCTGATTAATAGTAAAGTGATAGACACTGACTTAAACTGGACATTTGGGAAAGGACACTTGGTTTTGGTTGGCGATTTTGTGGACAGGGGCTGGTCAGTAACGCAGGTTCTATGGTTTATTTATAAGCTGGAGCAAGACGCGAAGAAACATGGTGGTTTTGTACATTTTATTATTGGAAATCATGAATTGAAAAATATGCAGGGAAATTACGGTGCTTCAGCTGATAAATACCTTGCAGTTTCCAATATTTTAGGAAAATTTCAAAGTGAATTATATGATTCGAATTCATTTTTTGGGAAATGGATGTCAAGCAAAAATGCGATAGAACTCATTAATGGAAATCTGTTTGCGCATGGAGGAATCCATCCAGAGGTGGCTGCGTCAAAATTAAATTTGGATCAAGTCAATGAGATCATACGAAGCAATTATTACAAACCATACTTTCCAAAAACAGCAAAAACTGTTGAGGGACTGTTAACCTCAAACAAGACAGGGATCTGTTGGTACCGCGGGTATTTTAGAGAGGATTTAACGCAAGAAGAAGTCGAGAGTGGATTGAATCACTTCAATGCAAAATCTATCGTGGTAGGACATACCATACAATCAAAGGTGAACAGACAATATGAGGGAAAAGTTATTGGTATAGACATCAAACACCCTAAAGATTATCAGAAGAATTGGCCATTTGAAGAATCGGAAGGATTGCTTATTAAGGGCAACAAGTATTACAGAGTTTTTGCCAACGGAGATAAGAAACAAATTTGATAGCAAACAACAGAGCCTATTGAACTTAATGCTTGTACTGGATTAATAATTTTTAGCGAAATGAAAAATCAAAACCCCGATCTCCAATTCCGATAACTATCAGAATGGGGATCGGGGTTTATAGTTGTAGGTAAAAACCTTATTCTTCTAAGATCTCTTCAATAACACTTTCTTCTAAAACAGCATTCGAAACGACATCGTCTCCAAACTTCTCGACATTTACAAGCCAAGCTGCTGCGTTCTTCACATATCTTCCAGTTCCTGCGGTATCCCAGTTGATGTACAATCGAGTGAATCCACCATCTAAAATCAGGCGTTTTCCATCTTTTTCATACACTGCAGTGACCAAATTCCCGGCTGATCCGTAAACCAATGGTTCCAAGTCTTTATGGTCCGAAAGGGTTGCAATTGTAACACCTTCATATAAGTGTTGAAGTCCTGTTGTTATCAAGTGGTTTGGCATTACACCAACTTTCTTTCCGCCCATCATGAGGTCCACAACTTTATTTCCCATTGTGTTTCCTGTCATTTCAACACCGATTAATGCTTTCGCTACGTAATTTGCATCCGCGTAGTAAGGTTGATTATCTCCCCAGATGTAAACACCTTTACCAGCATCAAAAAACTCCTTGATGACTTTCAAATGATCTTTATTCAACATTTGAGTCGAGCTAGAAACAATCCACAATTGACATGCTTTGTCCAGTCCTTCCTTCAATACTTCTGCTGACGGTGGTCGGTTTATCCATCGGTAAACCGAGAATCCTTTTTCTTTCAATGCATTTGTAGGGAGTTCGAAATCGAAACCTTCTCCTGTATACAAGTGTAAAACAGCGATTGTTTGTCCTTCAAATGCACCATCAACAGCTAAATCATATTGATTTCCTTCAGCATTTCCATAAGAATCGGAAGACACTTCACGTTGTACCGTTCGTATTTGTTGAGATTGACTCACAGGGTCGTAGTATACTTCTTCTGCGGATTCGGTAATGACATTTTGCGATGCACATTTATTATAGGCTTGTGCAAATGAACTGTTAGAAATAACGGAAAAGCTCAGAGCAAGTCCTGCGATAATAAGTTTAGAGGTTTTCATAATGTGATTGTTACGATTTATACTCTGTACAACTAAGAGCCAAAAAGTTTCAATCTTTCATGAATTAATTCCAATTAAAGAACATATCTCCCTTAATGGAAGCGTGTAAAGAGGCCTTTAATTGCTCGAATTTTTTCTTTGCTTTAACATTACCTTTTTCGGCCTCAGCCTTAACTTTGTAATACAAATCCATCGTTTCACCGAATAAATCTTGATCCAATCGATTCTTGATATTGGCAATTTTACTGTTTACCTCGATGAGGTAATGTTCGATTTCACCGAGCTCCGTTAATTCCTGAGCAGAACAATCATCTTTACGCACGAGTAACACATATCGCGGTAATATTTCACCGAGAAGCGTATTGAATTGATCCAATTCATGATTCAACAATTGCTTGTGTTTTTTGAAGCTCATGGGTTTAAATTATGAAAAAAATAAAATGGAAACAACATTTTTCGGGATTTAACATATGAAATTGTCTCCTTGGCTTTGTGTACATTTGATCCGTGGCAGGAATTTATCTTCATATCCCTTTTTGTAAACAGCAATGTACGTACTGTGATTTTCACTTCAGCACAAGTTTTGAAGTGTATCGGAGTGAGATGATTGACGCTATTTCTAATGAGCTGTCAACAAGAGTGGCTTACCTAGATCAGAAACCGCTGGAAACAATCTATTTTGGCGGCGGAACTCCGAGTATTTTGAAGAAGGAAGAGCTCTCGAGATTACTTAGTACTATTCAATCAAATTTTGAAATTGATCCAGGTGCAGAAATCAGTCTTGAAGCAAACCCTGATGATATTTCCATTGAGTCATTACGCGAATGGAAAGAACTGGGTATTAATCGACTGAGCATTGGACTGCAATCCTTCAAGGCTGCTGATTTGGAATGGATGAACCGTGCCCATACAGTGGATGAATCTCAGAATTGTGTCCGCTTGGCTCAATCGGAGGGTTTTGATGACCTAACGGTGGACTTAATCTATGGATTGCCAAACTTAACGATGGACGAATGGAAAAGCCATGTTCAAACGGTTATTGATTTTGACGTTCCGCATATTTCTGCCTATTGTTTAACCGTAGAAGAAAAAACAGCCTTGCATAAGATGGTGACCGCGGGTAAAATCGATTCTGTTTCAGAAGATGTTCAAAGTGAACAATTCCTGATTCTCCTAGAAATGTTGGAAGCGAATGGATATGCTCAGTACGAGATCTCCAATTTTTCAAAACCAGGATTTGAGTCGAGGCACAATGGTAACTATTGGAAAGGAGAGTGGTACTTGGGTGTTGGACCATCTGCTCATTCGTTCAATGGAACATCTCGCCGATGGAATGTTGCGAATAACCGTCGGTACATGAAAGCCATGAATGAAGGCTCAAACTACTCCGAAACGGAAGTGTTATCAGCAGAAAATCAGTTTAACGAGCGCATTTTAACAGGTCTACGTACTACAAAAGGTGTGAATCTGGATGAATTAGAAGTTATTTCTGTTCCCCCAGCGGCATTTTTCACGAAAATTGAGTCGTTTATTGGGTCGAAATGGATGATTCGGAACAAAGACGTGATTTCCTTGACGAAGGAAGGAAGACTCAGAGCTGATTACATTGCAAGTGAGTTGTTTGTTTGAAATGTGATCACCATCAAATGTATCAGTCGAACTCCGTTTTCTTACAAGTTTTTTTCGTCTTAAGTTGCCTTACTTATAGATCAAACGTTGATTGATTTGTCGCTTTGCGGTAAAGTATACAACAAACTTTTACCAGTCTCACTTTTCCCTAATTCTGCTAACTTTACGATCAAACTGTATTACGCACATCATGAAAACACTCTTATCTCTATTATTTCTACTTTTCATTTCTACCGCTTTTTCTCAAAAAAAGGTTATCGATCATACCGCATATGACGGATGGAACACCTTAAAAAGTGAACGAATCTCCAACGATGGAAATTACATTTGCTACGAAATTACTCCGCACAAGGGAGATGGGTTTTTGTACATCTACGATGTGAAATCAGGAGATGTGGATTCAATTCCACGTGCTACRCGAGCTTCATTCTCTGGAAACAGCAATTTTCTAGCGTTTAAAATCACACCCGGATACGATACACTTCGTAATTGTGAACTTGAAAAAGTCGACAAGAAGAAGTGGCCAAAAGATTCAATGGGGATTTATATTCTCGCATCAGATTCATTGATAAAGTTCGACCGGATTTCATCTTTTCAAGTAAACGACGAAAGTGATTGGATCACATTTATGTCAGCTGACAACAAGTTGAAAATGAATGCATCCAAAAAGAAGAAACGAAGAAAATGGTGCAAGAAAAAGCGTGAGCCAGAATACACCTCGACAGGGAAACTATTGACGATATTCAATCCAATTTCTGGTGACCGAAAGGAATATAAAGATGTGAAGTCCTACGAAGTTTCGAAAAATGCAAATCAAATAGCGTATACAACACATCAAAAATTGAAGTCAGACTCGATCTCGCTGAACGTGGTTTCAACTTCTGGAATGATTGAAAATTGGACAAGCAATAAAAAGCACACTGATTTAGCAGGACTTTCATTCAATGAGCAAGAAACACAATTGGTGTTTTTAAGTTCATCCGACAGTGCAGAAGCTAAAGTCCATGCCTTGAAATTGATGGATCTTTCTTCAAAGCAATTAACATCAGTTGCAGATACAAGTCAAGCATTTTTGGTAGATGGTGATGCTGTTTCAACGAATTACAATCCACGCTTCACAAAAGATGGATCGTACCTGTACTTTGGATCAGCTGAAAAGCCTGTTGAAGAGCCGAAAGACACACTTATCGAAAGTGAAAAAGTGAAGTTGGATTTATGGCACTACCAAGAACAACGTCTTCAGCCTCAACAATTAAAAGAGCTGAAGCGCGACAAACGTAAAACGACCTTATATATCTACGATATTGCATCTGCGAATACAGTGCAACTCTCAGATGACACACTTGAAATGCGTGCGAAGTACGACTTGAAAGGTGAATACTTGTTCGCAACTAGCAATCAGTCGTATGCTCATACATACAATTGGGTCATTCCTTATCCTGAAGATCATTACCGTGTTTCAATCAAAACGGGCGAGGCTGAATTGATTAGAGTGGGCACTGAATTTGGAGGAGAACTTTCTCCGTCTGGGGAGTACTACACTTACTATAACTGGGAGAAACACAATCATTATGCAATCGAACTCTCAAGCAAGGAGGAAATCTGTTTAACGTGCTCCGTTGATAACGTTCTTTGGGAAGAAGATATTAATGGAATGCCAATGAAAGCATATCCATCTGGAATAATTGGTTGGGACAAGGATGAATTTATTGTGTACATCCAATCAGAATTTGACATCTGGGAGTATAACTTCGAAACGAATGAAGTAAGATCTACCACGCATGAAGAAGGGGCGCTTTCGAAAATTGAAATGCGACCAAGTCTTTGGTCTCGTGACAGTACGTATATTGATTTCGAAAACGTCTATGTAAAAGGATTTGATCGKAAAWCGAAGGGAATACACTTTTATAATTTYAAACARCACTCTGGACATGTCGATTTAAATGAAATGGCYTAYTACGATGCGAGATTATACCCGGTGCGTCGTTCGWAAGACAAATCGCAGATGATGTTGAGAAAAATGACAGCGATCGATTATCCAAATCTATTCTTGGCGGATGACTTCACAGCTGGAAAACAAATTTCAGACGCAAATCCTCAACAGAAAGACTACAATTGGACGACTGTTGAATTAATCAACTGGAAGAGTTACGATGGATTTGAACTTGAAGGATTGTTGTACAAGCCAGAAAACTATGATCCGAATAAGGAATATCCATTGATGGTTTATTTCTACGAATTGTATTCAGATCGTTTGCATTCGCATTATGCGCCAAGGCCAACAGCATCGATCATTTTTCCTACGGAATATGCTTCGGCAGATTATTTTGTATTCATTCCAGACATTCGCTATAAAGAAGGTCACCCAGCAAAATCAGCATACGACTGTATCATGAGCGGGACCGATCGCGTTTTGGAGATGTATTCAAATGTTGATTCTACGCGAATGGCGTTGCAAGGACAATCGTGGGGTGGTTATCAAACCGCTCAATTGGTCACAATGACGACTCGCTACAAAGCTGCGATGGCAGGAGCACCTGTGACGAACATGTTCTCTGCTTACGGTGGAATTCGTTGGGGAAGTGGTTACAACCGTCAATTCCAATACGAGCATACACAAAGTCGAATTGGATACACCATTTGGGAAAGACCAGATCTTTATATTGAGAATTCACCACAGTTTCATTTACCGAATGTTGAGACACCACTATTGATCATGCACAACGATGGTGATGGAGCAGTTCCATGGTACCAAGGAATTGAATTGTACACTGGATTGAAACGCCTAGGAAAAACAACATGGATGTTGAACTACAACGGTGAGCAACACAACTTAATGAAGAATGCCAATCGTATTGATTTAAGTATTAGAATGCGTCAATTCTTTGATTATTATTTACACGATAAAGAAGCTCCTCTTTGGTTAACGGATGGAATTCCAGCTACTGTAAAAGGAAAGGAACTTCGCTACTAAAAAAAGATGTATATTCATCCTTCGCAAAAAAATTGAATGGCAAAAGGAATAAGAGACAATATACCGTTAACAGGCTGGAAAGGATTTAAAAAACATTGGAAGAATGATGTGGTAGCGGCGGTTAGTGTAGCTCTCGTTGCTTTGCCACTTTCACTAGCAATCGCGAAAGGAATGGGAGTTCCTCCAATCTCGGGCCTTATTACCGCGGTTATTGGTGGCTTAATCACAACATTCGTTCGAAGTGCATACCTTACAATTAATGGTCCCGCAGCAGGGTTGATTGCGGTGGTTGCAGCATCTGCTGTAGCATTGAGTCCTACGGGAGAAGCAATCGATGGTTTTCCATTTGTTCTTGCCGCGATTGTTATTGCCGGAGGTCTGCAAGTCGTCATAGGATTACTTAAATTCGGACGGATTGCTGATATTTTTCCAACCTCTGTAATTCAGGGAGTGTTGGCGTCCATTGGGATTATCATTTTCGCAAAACAAATGCACGTTGCGATGGGAACAACATCCAATGGAGAAAATACCGTTGAAATTATTGGAGACATCTTCCAAAAGCTTCCCGAAATAGATCCGTACATCGCAATTATATCTGGACTGGGAATCATATTGTTATTCTTCCATAGTCGAATTAGTTACAAAGTCTTTCACTTCATTCCTGCTCCGATTTGGGTACTTGCGATTGGAATTCCGATCGTATTCTTGTACGGGTATTTAGAGGCAAATGAAATTGCAGTTTTTGGAAAAGTATTCCATGCGCCGAAGGATTATTTGATCGATGTTCCTGATAACTGGATGAATGGATTTAGTTTCCCCGACTTTTCGAAGGTAAACACTGCACCATTTTGGATGGCTGTAATTTCAATCAATCTGATCTCTTCCGTGATTACTCTCGCTGCTACAAAAGCGGTGGATAAACTCGATCCATACAAACGAAAAACAGACTTGAACAAGGATCTTACTGCCGTTGGATTTTCAAGTATGGTTGCTGGTTTTGTGGGTGGATTACCAATTTTGAGCGTGATCGTACGTAGTACGGTTAATGTCCACAACAATGCAAAAACAAAATGGTCCAACTTCTATCATGGATTGTTTATCGCGATCTTTATATTAGTTGGATTACCGATTATTAAGATGTTCCCCGTTGCAGCGTTAGCAGCAGTACTTGTAGTTACAGGGATTAAATTAGCGTCACCGCGTGTGTTTAAGGAAGTATACAAACAAGGTCTAGAGCAAATAGTATTCATGCTTGCAACGATCATTATTACTCTTTACAAAGGTCCGCTGGCAGGAATTATTGGTGGGATCTCAATGACAATGATCGCACATTTGCTGATTTCTCGCGTATCTGTTCCTCAGTTCATACAAATGGTATTTAAATCTGGAACAAACTTGAAAGAACATCATGACGGATCATATACCCTGCGCGTGAAGGGAATTGCAAACTTCATGACCTTGCTTCGCTTGATCACAATGCTGGAGAAAATTCCAGCGGGATCTGACCTGAAAATTGATCTTGCAAAAACGCGGTTAATCGACCTTACATTTCAAGAGAAACTGATGGAATTTAGAGCAGCTCACCGTTTAACTGGTGGTAAGGTTCAGATTATTGGGTTGAATCAGCACGTAGCCTCGTCAAATCATAAACTGGCGTTGAAAACATTGATCTTACCGAATTTCCAAAAGACATCTCCACGTCAACAGCGAATCAAGCAAATGGCCTTGAACAATAAATGGTTATATACACTGGAAGAACAAGTAGATACAAGTGAATTACTTGACTTTAACTTCTTCCAAACGCGACCATTGGAGAGCAAGCAAAATGTAATTGGAGGAGATTTTAGTGAATCAAAAGCGGATTGGGAAATCAGTGATATTGTATTTGATGAGGGAGCCATGTTATCGAAAGAGGTCTATAAAACGACTGTTCAATTGGTGCATTTATCAGAAGAGATACCGTCATTTTTATTGGATCAAGAAGGAATCTTTGATAAGTTATTTGATAGAGTGATTTATTCACTTTCTGATAACCACGACATTGACTTTAGCGAATACCCAGTTTTCTCTAAATCAATTCGATTGACCGGAGAAGACGAAGAAGAAGTTCGTAAACTATTTACTCCAGGGCTTATCCGATTCTTGGAAGAAGAACAAGTATATCACATTGAATGTAATGGAAGTGCTTTGATTATCTTTAAATCATTAAGAATCGCAAGTACCGACGAAATCAAGAACATGGTTCGATTCACAGAAGATTTTGTGAAACACCTTGCGAAACCAGAAGACAACTAATGGAAAAGTTACAGAATTTTGTAAATGGAGAGTATTGTGCTCCAACAACAGGTCAATACATTGATAATTTTGAACCAGCGACAGGGAAAGTATATTCCTTGATTCCAAATTCTGGTGCACAAGATGTTCAAAATGCAGTTGATGCTGCGGAAAAAGCATTCCCGATATGGTCTGGAATGAGTTCTACTGAGCGCAGTAAAATCCTCATTCGATTGTCTGAAGGAATTGAAGCTCGGATGGATGAATTCGTTCAGGCGGAGTCTCGTGATAATGGAAAGCCAGTTTCGCTTGCAGCAAGCGTTGATATTCCTCGGGCGGTTTCGAACTTTCACTTTTTCGCAACTGCAATTGTACATTACGCATCAGAATCTCACAACATGGAGGGCTTGGGTGTCAATTATACGCTTCGTAAACCAATAGGAATTGTCGGATGTATTTCTCCTTGGAATCTTCCCTTGTATCTTTTTTCATGGAAGATCGCTCCTGCCTTGGCTGCTGGTAACTGCGTAATTGCAAAACCATCAGAAGTAACACCATATACTGCGTATTTACTCGGTAAAGTGGCCCAGGAAGCTGGAATGCCTCCGGGAGTTTTGAATATTCTCCATGGAGAAGGCGGTTCAGTCGGAGATGCAATTGTGAAGCATCCTAAAATCAAGGCAATTTCATTTACTGGAGGAACGAATACAGGAAAATACATTGCCAAAACGGCGGCTCCGATGTTTAAGAAATTATCGCTTGAACTAGGAGGTAAAAACCCAAATATCATTTTTGCAGATTGCGATTTCGATGAAATGCTCAGCACAACTTTGCGATCTTCGTTTGCGAATCAAGGTCAAATATGTTTATGTGGATCTCGAATTTTCGTTGAACGACCAATTTATGATCGTTTCAAAAAAGCGTTTGTCGATCGCGTGAGTAAAACAGTTGTCGCTCCACCTACAGATCCTAAAGCAAAGCTGGGTGCTGTTGTGTCGAAACCACACATGGAGAAAGTCCTATCATACGTTGAACTTGCAAAGCAAGAAGGAGGAACGATTCTTACAGGAGGTGAGCGAGTTCATATGGATGCGCCTTACGACGAGGGGTATTATTTGAGACCAACAGTTATTGAGGGCTTGGCCTATGATTGCCGTACGAACCAAGAAGAAATTTTTGGACCAGTTGTTACAATTACACCATTTGATTCCGAAGAAGAAGTGCTTATGATGGCTAATTCTACAGAATATGGATTAAGTGCAACGCTATGGACATCCAACCTGAAACGAGCGCACAGAATGGCAAATGAAATTGATGCAGGTATTGTGTGGGTGAACTCATGGCTAGTGCGTGATTTAAGAACGCCGTTTGGAGGAGTGAAAGCTTCTGGTGTTGGTCGCGAAGGAGGATGGGAAGCATTGCGCTTCTTTACCGAAGCAAAAAACGTCTTTATTAAATACTAGGAGGTTCAATGTACCGAGGAACGATCATGAGTAAATCCTCGACCTTTTTCGGTTAACAATCAAAAAACATCGATGAATACATGTTTTTACTCGATTAAATTGAATTATTTTAATTGTGTGAGCAACTTATTTTAATAATAACATCATTCGCCCACTCCATCAGTGTTGGGTGCGAATTTTAGCAAAAAATTCATATCTCATTAGTGTGATATTTATGAGATATTTGGTTGACGTACATTATTAACTGGCTGATTAATAGCTTGCTAGTTAGATAATATTACGTAGATTAGCCATTCCACTTAGCCAACCACTAACTAATCCCCAATACTATAGAGTTCATATTACTACCTGATGGTTGTAATTATCAATAGAACCTTACCCCACCTATCAGCTTACTTCTCGGCCTATTTATTAATTAACTTAAATTATTGAATTATGAAAGCAATGAAACGAACCATTTTGGTTGGAACGTCTATGTTTGCATTGATTTCTGGAGTATCGGCTCAAACTGATACCTCCCGTGAATTAGAGGCATTTAAAATCAACTGGAAAAAATCACACAAAGTTGTTGAAATGACTTCCGCGCAGTATGGACAGCTGAAAATCGATTGGGTAAAATCTCAATTCGTGGAGCCAAAACGCGTATCTGATGAACTATCAGTGGAGCCAAAACGGGAATTAAAAAAAGCTGAAAGGAATCGTAGTCAGAATCTTCCAGCAGATTTTCCATTCAAAAAGAACACTGGTAATGCTCAGGCTGATGCAGATGCATACCAGTTAGAAAAAGCACGTTGGATTGAAGACAACAAGGACCTCTACAAGCAAATGACTACGACTCCTAAGGCTACGACAAGTGAGCAGGAAGCTATTCGTCAACAAGAACGTAATAATCAAATTAAATAACTATGAAACTACTTTACGCTTTATTAGGGGTGATTGGCCTGATTGTATTCAGTTCAACATCCAACGCGCAATGCGCAAACGACAATGTTCAATTTGGAACATCAAGTGCACCAACAAATGTTGGTCAACTTGTAACACTTACTACATGTATTTATGGAGGAGAATACCGCCTTGTGAATAATATGCAATCAGGTTCTACTTATACCTTTGAAACATGTGGTGATACTACTTTTGATACACAATTGACAATTTTCAATGATGCTACAGGAACAGTTGTTGGCTACAATGATGATTTTTGTGGAGTTCAATCGAGTGTCACTTTCGTTTCAGATGGAAGTAGTGTTCGTGTTTCTCTTGACCAATACAATTGTCAGGACACAACTGCCTGTATGACAATATTTGGTTCAGTTACTGTTCCTGCAGCAGGTCCATGTAATAGCATTGTGGCCTTATCTGGCTGTGGTGATGTCGGTAACTACTCACTAGCAGGAACTGGATTGTTTGATGGAAATGGGCCATACGCTACACCTGGATCTGAGCAGATATTTTCATTCACAGCAACTGTTTCAGGAGCTCACTTCATCGACGTAACACACACTGGTTCTGGATGGGCAGACTTGTTCTATGCTGATGCAGCTATAGCTTGTAGTGGTACAGGGTGGATATTCATTGATGATGTTTTTAACTTAGCATCAGATTCTGTTAACCTAGTAGCAGGAACAACTTACTACTTCTTGATGGATGACGAGGATACCATTGCTTCCACTGGAACAATAACAATTAGTTGTCCAGGCCTTGTTGATCCATGTAATAACATTGTGGCCTTATCTGGTTGTGGTGATGTCGGTAACTACTCACTTGCAGGAACTGGATTGTTTGATGGAAATGGGCCATACGCTACACCTGGATCTGAGCAAATATTTTCATTCACAGCAACGGTTTCAGGAGCTCACTTTATTGACGTGACGCACACCGGTTCCGGATGGGCAGACTTGTTCTACGCTGATGCAGCTATAGGTTGTAGTGGTACAGGGTGGACATACATTAATGACGTTTTCAACTTAGCATCAGATTCAGTTAACCTAGTAGCAGGAACAACTTACTACTTCATGATGGATGACGAGAATGCCATTGCTTCTACTGGAACAATAACAGTTAATTGTCCAGGTGCTCCATGTAATAACATTGTGGCCTTGTCTGGCTGTGGTGGCGTCGGTAATTACTCACTAACAGGAGCTGGATTGTTTGATGGAAATGGGCCATATAGTACACCTGGATCTGAGCAGATATTTTCATTCACAGCAATCGTTTCAGGATTTCACCTGATCGACGTTACGCATGCCGGTGGTTATTACGCTGATTTGTTCTATGCTGATGCGACTATAGGTTGTAGCGGTACAGGGTGGACATACATAGATGATGTTTTCACTATGGCATCAGATTCAGTTAACTTAGTAGCAGGAACAACTTACTATTTCATGATTGATGATGAGGACACAGTAGCTTCTACTGGAACAATAACAGTTAGTTGTCCAGGCGTTGTGGATCCATGTGATAGCATTGTGGCCTTATCTGGCTGTGGTGATGTCGGTAATTACTCACTAACAGGAGCTGGATTGTTTGATGGAAATGGGCCATACAGCACACCTGGAGCTGAGCAGATATTTTCATTCACAGCAACCGTTTCAGGATCTCACTTAATCGACGTAACGCATGTCGGTGGTTATTACGCTGATTTATTTTATGCTGATGCAGCTATAGGTTGTAGTGGTACAGGGTGGACATACATTGATGACATTTCTACTATGGTTTCAGATTCAGTTAATCTAGTTGCAGGAACAACTTACTATTTCATGATTGATGATGAGAACACAATAGCTTCGACTGGAACAATAACAATTAGTTGTCCAAGTGTGAATCCATGTGATAGTACACTGATGACGGCCTATGCTTCTTGTCCAGCCATCGAATGTTATGGGGGAACAGCTGACATGGCTATATTCGCCTTCGGAGGAACTCTACCCTATACAGGAGAAGGAGTATTTAATGTAGGTGCAGGTACATACACTTACACAGTTACAGACGCGAATGGATGTACAGCTGATGTTACACATACAGTTACACAACCATCAGAATTATTATTCACTATCACCTCTCCAGGGATTGCTTGTAATGGTGGAACTACTGATGTTACAGTTAGTGGTGGTGGAGGAACACCTCCATACACTGGAACTTTTGGTACATTTAACGTATCAGCGGGAACGTATACTTACACGATGACTGACGCCAATGGGTGTACAGCAGATACAACGATAACTGTAACGGATCCTGTAGTATTAGTGGCTTCAGTATCGGCCGATTCTATTCTTTGTAATGGTGGCATGGCAGATGTAACAGTAACAGCTACTGGTGGAACTGCACCTTATACTGGAACAGGAGTGTTTTCAGAATCAGCAGGAACTTATACTTATACCGTGACGGATGCGAATGGATGTACTGCAACAACATCATCGATAACGCTTGTGGAACCATCTCTGATGACGGTTTATCTTGCTTGTCCAGCGATCCTTTGTAACGGAGGTACTACCGATGTTGCTATTACTGCTTTTGGTGGAACAGCGCCTTACTTAGGTACAGGAACGTTTAACGTGTCTGCAGGAACGTATTCTTATACGATTACTGATGCCAATGGATGTACAGTAGATACAACGATAACTGTAACGGATCCAGCAGTGTTGGTAGCTTCAATATCGGCCGATTCTATTCTTTGTAATGGTGGTATGGCAGATGTAACAGTCACAGCTACTGGTGGAACTTCGCCTTATACTGGAACAGGAGTGTTTTCAGAATCAGCAGGAACTTATACTTATACCGTGACGGATGCGAATGGATGTACTGCAATAACATCATCAATAACGCTTGCGGAATCATCTTTGATGACGTCTTATGTTTCTTGTCCAGGAATCCTTTGTTACGGAGGGACTACTGATATTGGTGTTACGGCCTTTGGTGGAACAGCGCCTTATACAGGAGTAGGGGTGTTTAATCTGGGAGCAGGAACGTACACGTTTACTGTAACTGATGCAAATGGTTGTATGGCTGCCGAAACGCATACGGTAACGGAACCAGCTCCTTTAGTTGTGTCAATCGCCTCTGATTCTATTTTAAGTAATGGCGGAACAACAGCCGTTACAGTATCGGCTACTGGCGGAACTGCACCTTACAATGGAACAGGAGTGTTCTTAGTAGCGGCAGGAACATATTCTTATACGGTAACAGATGCGAACGGGTGTAATGAAACAGCTACTATTACAGTAAATGGACCATCACCATACATAGGTTGGCACCAAGGATCTTACTATAGAGAAGGATCTTCTGAAGCAGGAAGTCAATATGATAACGGAGCTAGGTTGGATCAATTCCCTAATCCAACAAATGCAGTTTCAAACTTCGAATTCAGTGTACCTGAAATGGATGATGTTACCTTGACTATTGTAAACATTCGTGGAGAAGTAATCGCTTTAATTTTCGACGAAACGATCGAAGCGGAGAGTAAGTACACTGTACCATTTAATGTGTCAGAGTTACAAAGTGGAATTTATTTCGCTTACTTGAGAACTTCAAACGGTATATTAAAGAAAAAGTTCATCGTATTGAAATAACGATAAACAAATCATAATTGAAACGTCCATGGATTTCCATGGGCGTTTTTGCCATTACACACGTCTATGCTCGAAGAGGTGTATCATTACAAATGTAGAACGTCACATTGACAAATTGCAATTCATTCACTAGTATCGACTAGGAATAATAGCTTACTTTTTGCTCCCATTTTCTTCGGAAAATGGGATTTTTTTGTTAAATATATGCGTAAATGTGCTGTATTTCAACATCTTGGTATTCGATGATTTACTCGACTAAATGACATTTTTCAACGGCTAAGTGACAAAAAATCGGAAAACATCAAAATAAATTCGGGAATCCGCAAAGCGTAAAATGTCAGTTTTTCTGATGTTAAAATATCTTGCAACGAACTATCAAACAGAGTGTTACGTGGTAATTTACAGCTTTCGATTTACTGAAATAATTAATTTTTCCATAGAAAGGCTGACTACTCGCCTAGTTTCCCCCTTGTTTAATCGATTTATTCTATGTACAATTGATAAACCAGAAGCTGCTAACGACCTGTCATTCAATTGTTTTGGGTGGTAAATGGATTGTGCAGAATAGTTCAAAATTTAGAGCTTCCCAACTCCCATAATTAACAACTGAACAATTGAAAATATCCCCATCAAGATGGAAGATGTTTAATCGATGTTCATCAAAAACGAAACAATAAATATAACATTGTCGACGACTGGATTCTTCTACACCCAATAAATCGATTTACAATAACAGCCTTTACCTACTAGAGCAAAGTTGTATACTAAATACTCTACTTATGAAAACGTATTCAAAACGATTGATCCGCTTCAAAGTATTGAGCATATCTGTTTTTATGCTCTGTACGATGAACGCTTCGGCATCTACAAATGTTGAAATTCTGGTTTCTATGGAGGAAACTAGTTTATCTGATTTACCTACAACCCCACCAACAAGTTTGCAAATTGTGAGCATCACACCGTTCACCTATAACGGAGGGGTGAATATTCGATGTTGGGGACAAAATTCTGGTCGATCAACTGTTATCGTTGCAGGAGGGTTAGCACCATATACTTACCAATGGAGCGGGTTACCGTCTCAAACGGGCGCAACCGCATATGGGATGTCTGCCGGATCATATACCGTAACAGTTACCGATGCCCTTGGCTTTTCAGTTTCGGGATCAGTTACACTTATTCAAAATCCACCGCTTCAAGCAATTGCTACATCTTTACCAATTCTTTGTAATGGAGGTGTGACCACTGTTTTTGTATCAGCTACTGGAGGTACGTTGCCTTATAGTGGTATAAATTGGTACGATGTTACCCCAGGATTATATGATTATACTGTAGCCGATGCCAACGGGTGCAGAAACAAAGTGTATACAGCGATAACTGAACCACCAGTATTTCAAGCAGTTTCTAATGCTTCACCAATTTTATGCAATGGCGACTTATCAAATGTTGTTGTTGAAGGATTTGGAGGAACAGCGCCATACAATGGAACTGGGCTTTTTGATGAAGCTGCTGGAATGACATACTACACCATTACAGATGCGAACGGATGTTTTGCATATACTTCAGTGTTCATCAATCAACCACAAGAATTGSTAGCTGAYATTAGTAATACGTCAATTCTATGTAGAGGYGGAMAYTCTCAARTTACGGTGAGTGGTTTGGGTGGAACAACTCCTTATRCRGGTACTGGAGTTTACACTSWRTCRGCKGGAACTTATCAATATACTGTAGTCGATGGGAATGGTTGTCAAAGYACAGCGTCRATTGCCATTRCTCARCCRATGGCWMTKRTAGCGACAATYTCAARYACGCCAATTGCTTGTCATGGKGGCTTATCAACTGTTGAAGTAGTRGCTACAGGAGGKGTTRGTCCTTATATTGGWMCAGGRATCTTYTCCGAACWATCRGGRTTACATAWTTACACGGTTAYAGACGCAAACGGYTGCTCGGTWGATATATCGACAATTATTTTRCAACCTAGARARATCSAACTTGATATTTCTTGGTTGCCRATCGAGTCTCSTGGTGGSACAACAAATGTAGAAGTWYTAGCATCTGGAGGAACACCRTCGTAYATTGGRACAGGTGTTTTTTCTGTCWCAGCRGGGWCATATTTCTACACTGTKAWTGATGCAAATGGTTGTTCAATTACSCAGTCAATAACKGTTGCTCSAGYWGKTACTRGYKCATTTKATATTGYTGGTACGAATRGYWATCAGAACGGTTYTGTTAAATCGAATWCAATYAACAATGAAAMTAATTCKTTCGTACGSGCTGCCTTCAAYRCKMGTAGTGAAGAAATGGAGATTRCATAYCGTYTAAATTATGATTCTAAAGTTAGCATCGAAATATAYGATATGACTGGAGCGCTRGTTGNAANNAYKMWKSAAGATATGGCTGTTGAAGGAGAAAATTATACCGTTTCAATCGAACCAGGGATACTCACTGCTGGGGTTTACATTTACCAGTTTGTAACGGACACAGAACGTCATATTGACAGGCTTCAGTTTATCAAATAACTATAACTTATATGAAGGCTCCTACTTAAATTTGGTAGGAGTTTTTTTGTTTGAATAAATTGATTGGCGAGCTGATGTTACGTCGGGATGAAATAACTGATCGAATGGGCATTTTTTTGTAACTTTAATATCCCAATAATAAATCAATCTCAATGCCGAAATCGGTAATTCTACTGTCACTTATATTCTTTGTTGTTTCAATTACAAGCTTTTTAAGAGCCCAAGAACCATCAATTGTTATCAATGAAATTTTGGCAAGTAATGACGACGGTTATGCCGATGGATTTGGTGAATCGGATGATTGGATAGAGTTGTATAATACGACCAATGAACGGATTGATTTAGGCGGAATGTTTTTAACGGATGATCTTAAAGATCCGACGAGATATGAAATTCCCAAACGATCCGACAAATGGACGACAATTGGGCCAAATGCGTTTGCTCTGTTTTGGGCTGATGGTGATCCAGAGCAAGGTGACCGTCACATGGGTTTTCGATTGAAGAAAAAGAAGGGTGTTGTGGCACTTTTTGATAGAGATACTGTATTAATCGATATGATAAAATACAGGATGCAAGAAGCCGATATTTCTTTTGGGCGTGCAGTAACAAGTTCACCTCGACTGGCAAATTTTGAAACGCCAACACCAACCAAAGGAAATGTAAATGCTAAATTTGAAGTTCCAGATAGCTTAAGAATTATTTTTGATCAGCAAGCAGGACTTTATGCGTCATCCGTTTCTGTGAGCCTGAAGAATTCTTGGAATGCACCAATGTATTATACCATTGATGGTGGAAATCCTACAATCAAAGACTTTTTTTATACAAAACCAATTCAAATTGATTCCAATACTGTTCTTCGCGCATCGGTCATTAAAAAAGGATATCAATCGAGTATTATTGGAACACACACGTATTTAATTGGCGAAAAAAGCACGCTTTCAGTTCTCTCGCTTTCAACGGATCCAAATAATCTTTGGAGAAACTCGAAGGGAATATATAAAAACTATGAAAAGCGCGGATGGACCAGATCAGCACATATCGAGTATTTTGATCGAACTGAAGAAGGAAAGTTTATTCCTGCCGTTAACAAAACAGTGGATATTCGAATTGCAGGAAAAACTAGTCGCCGACAACCTAAGAAGTCCTTCAATGTTATTGCCAATGAAATAGATGGCGTTAAGAAAATTAACTATAGGCTGTTCGATAGTAAAACCATCGATACGTTTGATGGGATTTCTGTGCGTGCAGATGCTACCTCAGGACGAAATGTTTCTGAATTATGGGTTGGAGAACGCTTTAAGAATGAATTGATTTATGAAATAAATGATCAAATGGATGGCAATGTTTCCATGCAAGCCTACGAACCAGTGCTACTCTTTTTGAATGGAGAATACTGGGGGATTTACAACATCATGGAGAGAAAAGGGAAGGACTTTATCCAGCAGAATCATGGTGTCAAAGACATGGATATCCTAACGTATCAAGATCCCAAACCGGTTAGAGGCTCTGCGGATGACTATGATGATTTAATAACCTTCATTCAAACACACGATATTTCACTCGATTCTGTTTATCAAGTTGTTTGCCAAAAGGTCGATATTGATAGCTACATCGATCAATGGGTGTATGAAAATTATTCAGGTGCGCATGACATTGGTGTCAATATTCGGTGTTGGAGGAGTACTGAGTCAGGTTCGAAGTGGAAGTGGATTAGCTATGATCAGGATTCTTGGAATACAGTGCAAGAAAATTCATTCGTCTATTTTTTGGAGTCTGAACAAATTCCGCTTTATGGTAGATTAATGTTGAACAGAAGGTTCCGTGATCAATTTTTGAATCGTACAATGGACTACCTCAATACAACACTCGAAACTAAGAATGTTTTGCGTGTATTGGAGCGTATCCTCACGCGAATAGAAAACGAAGTGGATCGTGATCGGGCGCGTTGGGAAGATACTATGCTTTACATTCCGCAAGGACAACGCATCAACTGGATGAAAGATTATGCTGTACGTCGACCTGAAATTCTTCGTAAGCAAATGGTTGAATATTTCAACTTAGCGGGGGGAACAATTGAAATCAATGTAATTGCGCCCGTTGGTGGTGAAATTCGCGTCAATTCCCTCACACATACCTCAAGTTGGAGTGGTAAATACCTTGAAAATCTTCCTGTAGAAATAGAAGCTATTGCATCTGAAGGATACGAGTTTGTTAAGTGGAAAGGAAGGAGTTTTCCGAAATCCAAGAAAGGTAAAGTTCTACCATGTAGAGCGAGAAAAATTAGTGCAGTTTTTCGGGAAGTGAAGCATTAATTTGCTGATTTTTTTGGTCATATTTATGCTGTTATTCATTTGGATGATACCATCCATCCCCTTCTGTTCTAACGCCAAATTGTAGTTGAATTCTCTAAATCAACTGTCCATAATCTTCATGTGAACGCCTATGAATTGATCAAATCTATCGACAAAGCACCTAATTATTTCGATTAAGATATTTTTTTTAATTTTTTTTTAATGTGAAGTTGGTTAACGCCAATATTTGATTTGAAAGCCAAAAAGCCGTTATAACACTGGGATACGCGTCAGAATGAAAAGGAACAAAAGTGAGCATTTAGCGAGCAAAACAATTAACTGTGCACGCATAATGGTTTTGAGCGCTTGTGAGTTAGACTAATTCTGCTTAAAATTGACGCAATAAACCGATTTACAGATGAATAGGTTTAAATGTTGAACTTAATCAAATCACTAATGTTTGGTATAGTTGATTTGATCAATTTTGGTCTTCTTTTTTTTTAAACGAAAAAATATAAGACTTGACTACGAAACTTATGAAAACGAAAGAACTCTACTTCCTTCAGTTTTTAGTTATAATTAACTCCCAGAATCGAATGACAGACCGTCATCCTTTCTCGAGCTTTTCGTATACACTTTTTTCTTGCCGTGATAACCAATCTTATATAGGAGGAATTGGGCACGGCTTTTTTAATTTAAATAAGCACACAATGAAAGAAAACAAAAGTAATTGGCGACACCTTGTCTCAATTTCTAAACTCCCGAAAATGCTATTATTCGGATTCATTCTAACAATTAGTTCATTTACATACTCCCAATCAAATGGAAGCACGAATGTCCCTTTGGCTAGGATGATGCACGATAATACGATCACGGTTCGAACTGGTTTGCACGCAACATACAATATCCCATGTGGACATTTTGGTTTTGCAACAACTCAAGAAGCTGCAGCCTATTTCCAAGCAAGAGAAGTTGACTATATCGATTTTATTGTCGTGGATGTAAAGAATGTTCAAATGCATTTTGATCTTACTAACCCAGCTGTTGCTAATTGGACGCTTGCTGATTGGAATCAGGCGCTTGATACGCGAGCTGCTAATGTTTCACCTAGAGCGTTGTCTAACAACTAATAACTACTTAAAATTAGTTTACTTATTATGAAAAATTCTACAAAATTATTGAGTATTCTCTCAGCGTTTTGTGTCTCTCTCCTTTTAGGATTGACCGCGAACGCTCAGAGCATAACAGTATCTGGAGGATTGACTGCAAATCAAATGGCGCAAGCGCTAGTTGGTTCAAATGTTACCGTAACAAATGCAACACTTACGGGTGCTGCAATTGCTTCGGGATCCTTCAATCAAGCCACTTCAACATTCCCGTTGTCTGATGGTATTATTTTAACTTCTGGAAGCGTTAATAATGCGCTCGGACCAAATAACTCAACAGGAATGTCTACCTCAAATGGTACTCCTGGAGATGCTGATCTTGGGGCTTTGATTCCAGGAATTACAACGTTTGATGCATGTGTACTTGAATTCGACATAACGTCTAATTGTAACACACTTACATTCGATTACATCTTTGCTTCTGAAGAGTATACTGAATATGGATGTACAAACTTCAATGATGCATTTGGTTTCTTAATCACAGGGCCTGGTTTTGCACCAAACACTAACATTGCGTTAGTTCCTGGTACAACTACACCAGTATCAATTAACAACGTAATAAACTCACCGGCAACGAACTGTGTTTCTAATCCGGCTTATTATGTAGACAACACAGGTGGAGTTAGTATTCAGTACGATGGATACACTGTTGTAATGACAGCAACCGCTACGATTCAACCATGTCAAACTTACCACATTAAAATTGTTGTAGGGGATGCTGGAGATAGCGCGTTAGATTCTGCAATTTTCCTTAAAGGAGGTGGAATCAATTGTTCAAGTTCTAACTTGGTGGCTACGGCTAACATTACGGCAGTAGAATGTGGAGTACTTGGAGCGATTGATGTTACTCTTGGAAGCGGAACAGGACCTTTCACTTACGCGTGGACTGGACCAAATGGTTTCACTGCTACAACAGAAGACTTAACAGGTCTTGCAGCTGGTGATTACACGGTTGATATTGTCGGTTCCGATTGTCTATCCTCAGGAGAGTTTACATACACGGTGACGGAAAATATTGATGTTACCGCGCCAGTTTTCACGAACTGTCCTTCTGATCTTATTATTGAAGCGGCAAATGCTGCTTGTACTTTTGCTGTGAATATTCCAGCACCTACAGTGAATGATGATTGTCCTAACGTGATAGTTACTTCTTCTCACAACCCAGGAGACGAATTCTCAGTAGGTACAACCACTGTAACACATACTGCAACAGATGCATCTGGAAATACTTCATCGTGTTCTTATGATGTAATCATCAATGCTCAACCATTGGTCGTAACACTTACACCTTTCGTTTACAATGGAGGAGTAAACATTAGATGCTACGGACAAAATTCTGGTAAAGCAACGTGTGGTGCATCTGGAGGATGTTTGCCATATACTTATACTTGGAGTGCAGGTATACCAATTAGTGGTGGAGTTCAATCTGTAGGTTTATACGCAGGAACAGTTTCTGTTACTGTAACCGACGCAGCTGGAACTTCTGTAACTGAATCAGTGACGCTAGTTCAAAACCCAGCAGTACAATCAGTGGCTACTTGGTCTCCAATTCTTTGTTATGGAGGATCTTCAACAGTGACAGTTAACGCTGTACTCGGAACATCTCCTTATTCTGGAGTGACAACATACACCGTATCCCCAGGAACATATATGTATACCGTTGCTGATGCGAACGGATGTAGAAACAGAGATACGATTACTGTAACTCAACCAGACATTCTTGATGTAACAGCTACACCAACCGCAATTTTGTGTTATGGTGATAGTGCTGACGTAACTGTTGCAGCTACAGGAGGAACACTTCCATATACAGGAACAGGAGTTTTTAGTGAAGTTGCAGGATTCTACACGTACGTAGTAACGGATGTAAACGGATGTACTGAGAACACAACACTAGCGATTAATCAGCCAAACGTATTAACGGCAACGATTTCAGCGACTCCAATTTTATGTAATGGTGGAACTTCACAAGTAACAGTATCGGTTTCAAGTGGAACTGAGCCTTACACTGGAGCAGGAGTATTTACAGAAATTGCAGGAACACATACTTACGTCGTTTATGACTTCAACTTGTGTGAAGATACAATCTCAATAACGATTACAGAACCTACAGTATTGACTGCTTCGATTTCATCGACAGCAATTTCTTGTACTGGAGACTCCTCGGATGTAACAATTACAGGAGCAGGAGGAACAGGGCCTTACACAGGAACAGGAACTTTCTCACAAGCAGCTGGAACACACATTTATACAGTAACAGATGCGAATGGATGTACAGTTGATGTTTCAACTACAGTTTCTGAACCAATATTGTTAGTAGCATCTGCTACATCAACGACGATTGCATGTAACGGAGGATCATCTGATATTACAGTTACGGCTACAGGAGGAACAGCACCCTACACAGGTTCTGGAATTTTCTCCGAGACAGCAGGAACTTATATTTATACAGTAACAGATGTTAATGGTTGTTCAGTTAATGTTTCAATCACTGTTACAGAGCCAGCACAATTGTCTGCGTCAATTTCTTCAACATCAATTTTATGTAACGGAGGAACTGTTGACATTACTGTCTTAGCAACAGGAGGAACTGCACCATATACTGGAACAGGAGTTTACAATGTAACAGTTGGAACATACTCGTACACAGTAACGGATGCAAATGGATGTTCAACTACTGTAACAACTACGATTACAGAACCAACCTTGATGACAGCTTATGCTTCTTGTCCGGGTATTTTATGTAATGGAGGAACAGTTGATATGGGAGTAACTGCTTTTGGAGGAACCGCACCTTACACAGGTACAGGCGTTTTTAATGTAGGAGCAGGAACATACACTTATACCGTAACT
>NVXP01000068.1 GCA_002733985.1 Fluviicola sp.
TCGCTACAAAAGATCTTAATAGAAATAGTAGGACCTTTTTTGCTTTCGGAAGTGTTATTTTGATGCATACGTCGGCTTGTTCGGGAGATTTGAAGCTGCTCTTAGGTTTGTTTCTCGAATGCTAGGCATTCTCTTCTTTAATTTAAGTCCGTGCAATAAAGATTAAGTTCATTTCAAATGAAGAACCTTAATACTTCGCCATACTTAACTTTCAAACTGAAGATTTGATCCAATCTTAACTCGTTGATGATTCCATTCATTACACGAATAACACCTGCATGAGTTACGCACACAACAATGTCATCGTCTAGCGCTTTTAATTCATCAAAAAAGGACCTTACCCTAGCATTCAGTAATTGCAACGATTCTCCATTATTTGTTCGAGTATTTACATAATCATCGTACCAAGGTTGGATTTCATCCGTTGGAATATCGTTCCAAGGTTTGAGTTCCCAATCTCCGAAGTCCATTTCCATCAAACGATCATCCAAACGAACTTCTGTACCAATTCTATCCGCCAATAAACGACAACGCTTAAGCGGACTTGAATACACTTTTGATTGCGTTCCAAGCTCTTTGAGAATCCGTGTTAATTCTGATTCAAATGAACTTGCTAGGTCTAAATCGGATTGACCGTAACAAATTCCTTTGTCAATATCAGGAGTTGTATGTCGAATTAATATTAACTCCACAGCACCATAAATGTTCCGTATACTGTCAGTTCTGCCAATTGTTGAAGCATTCCCAAACAATCTCCAGTATATCCGCCAATGCGACGCTTAAAATAGAGTTTCATCAAGAATACGAGAATCATCAGGACAGGAATGAGCGCAACAAGCCAATAATTAGATGTAAAATACAAAGTACCCGCAACCCCTAGTATTCCTGTAAACAAAAGAACGCTCACATTCAAAATCGACAATCGCTTAGCTACTTCACGTGACTTAGAACTATCATCTGTTCGAGCATAATCCAAAAACAACATAATAGACGCTCCACTCACTCTACTGAGAACTTGCGCGACTACAAGCAACATCAACATTTCCCAATTATTCAATCGAAGAATTAACTGGAATAAAAACGAAACTTTCAATGCGAACAGAAAGATCAACCCAAGAGCACCATACGCTCCAATGGAACTATCTTTCATTATTAACAGGACTTTTTCTTTTGTCCATCCTCCACCAAATCCATCGCAACAATCAGCCAAACCATCTTCATGCAAGGCTCCTGTAATCAAAACACTAGCGAGTAATCCGATAATTATTGCAGGAAAAACTCCAAGGTAACCATCTAGTCCAACAATAATTCCTGCACTAGCAGCTCCAACAATAATCCCAACTATTGGAAAATATCGAATTGAGTTTTCGACTCTTTTCGGAGTATACTTTACAGCTTTACCGAGAGGGATTCTTGTGTAAAACTGCAAAGCATTCAAGAAAGTTTGGAATTCATTCATTCTTATTCTTTGTTAGATATACCTGCATCTTCGAAACTTGACATTTCATTAAAAAAGTTTACAGCTGATTGGATCAATGGGTACGCTAGAGCACTTCCTGTGCCTTCACCTAATCGAAGTCCTAAATTTAATACTGCATCAACATTCAACGCTGCTAAAAACAATGCATGTCCTTTCTCATCAGATTGATGCGCAAAAATTACGTAGTCTTCTATCAAAGGATTCATTCGATGCGCTATTGCATAAGCAGCGGTTGCGATAAAACCATCTACAATAATCAGCTTTTCATCACATGCAGACTGCAGATATGCTCCAACCATTTCTGCGATTTCAAAACCACCAACGGCAGATAAAATGACCAATGGATCTTCCAATTTCCCGTGCAATTCAATGACTTCCTTGAGAATCAAAATTTTCTTTTGAAGCTGCTCGGAATTCACACCAGTCCCCTTACCTACACATGTTTCAATATCCAATTCAGTGATAAAGTGCATAATTAATGCTGAAGAAGATGTATTTCCAATTCCCATCTCTCCAAAGCCAATCACATTGCAATTGTCCGAAACGTTTTCTTTAACTGCTTTTGCTCCGTTCTCAATGGCTTCAAGAACTTGCTCATTTGTCATTGCTTTTCCTTTCAATGCTGAAGCCGTTCCATGTCCCATTTTCGCGTCAATCAATCCTTTCCGGTCTCCGAAATCAAAATTGACACCAGCATCTACTACACGAAGTGTAATATCATGTTGTCGACAAAAGACATTAATTGCTGCTCCTCCTCCTAAAAAGTTTAACACCATTTGATGTGTTACCTCTTGCGGGAACGCACTGACACCTTCTTTGGCCAAACCATGATCTCCTGCGAAGACGAGAATATGTGGAGCATTCAATTCAGGCCTTAATGTTCCTTGAATTCGAGCAATTTTTGCTGCAATCTCTTCAAGTTTCCCTAATGCTCCTAATGGCTTTGTCTTCAAGCTAATCTTGTGCTCAATTGCTTCATTTTGCGCTGTGCTCGGCGGCGAGATATCGAATTTCATCATTCTTCTAAAAAATTATCTACATTCAAGTAGAGCGATTTAAGGGCTTCGTATTGTTCATTTGACGGGTTCTTCCATAAACCGCGTTGTATTGCTTCTAACATTCGTTCAGACATGTCTTTCAATGCCCAAGGATTGTTCTCTCGGATGAAGGCCTGATTTTCATCATCCAATAAATAGGCATCTGTGATTCCTTCATACATGAAGTCCTCAATCAAATTAGTAGTCGCATCGTAAGCGAACAAATAATCCATTGTAGCTGCCATTTCAAACGCTCCTTTGTATCCGTGGTCTCGCATTCCATCCATCCATTTTGGATTAATGACACGAGAACGGTATACTTTCAACAGTTCCTCTTTCAAGGATTTAATTTTTGGGTTATCTGGTCGAGAATGATCTCCAAAATAGGTTTCTGGTTGTTCTCCTCTTTCTTTTGTAACTGCAGCGGTCAAACCTCCTTGAAATTGATAGTAATCATCTGAATCCAATAAATCATGTTCGCGATTATCTTGATTCTGAATCACCACTTCCATGTGCTGCAATCGATTCTGAAACGATTCATGCGCTGACCTTCCGCTATTTTGTTTTCCGTAATAAGCATATCCACTCCAGTTGATGTATGCTTTTGCCAGGTCTTCTTGCGTTGTCCAATTTCCGCCATCTATTAACCCTTGAAGTCCTGCGCCATAAGCTCCTGGTTTTGAACCGAAAACTCGAAACAAAGAACGTTCGTGAGCTTGTTCGGAAGACACTCCTTTTTCCTCCCAATCACTGCGCTCTTTCATATACCTTGCTCTAATGGGATTTTGATCCAAAGGTTCATCCAACGAAGCCACTTTTTCCACAGCGGCATTGAATAAAGAAATAATATCTGGAAACGCATCTCGAAAAAATCCAGAAATACGAAGCGTTACGTCAACTCTTGGGCGTTTTAATTCCATCAAAGAAATGACCTCAAAATCTTTCACACGGCGATTGGATCCTGACCAAATTGGTCGAACTCCCATTAAAGCTAATCCTTGAGCGATGTCATCTCCACTTGTGCGCATAGTAGATGTTCCCCAAACAGAAATACCKACCGCTACAGGGTAYTCACCATTTTCTTGCATGTAACGTTCAACWATGTTCTTCGCGCTTTTCACACCTAACTGATATGCYGACTCTGACGGAACRGTTCGTACATCTACCGAATAGAAATTCCTTCCTGTAGGTAGAATATCTAAACGCCCTCTTGTCGGAGCACCTGAACCTCCTGCAGGAACGTATTCACCATTCAGTCCTTTTAACAAGTTTCCTATTTCATCGCTTGTTGCGTCAATTAATCGCAAGGTTTTCTCTGAAATAAAGGTCAAAACAGTACGTGTCTTATTTCCTACAGAGAATGTTTCAATCGATTTTCCACTGAGTAGGTCTTCGATCAAACGTTGCGCGTACACTTCCAAAACTTCTACCGCTTGTCCGTATGAACGACATGCTATCCCTTGAATATCGAGAGAACAAGCATCTTCATATTTCACATCAATTGGATCAAAACTCAGGCCTTCGTCTAATGCGATTGCTTGCGTAATTCCTTTCAAATCTTGCTGTGGCAAACGGTGTAATGCTATAATTAAATCTCTTAATTTATCTTTATTGACTTCGCCGAGAATGTGCAACCCACCTCTAATTTGTGCTTCTTTTAATTCACACAAATACCCGTCAATTGCCTCCATAAGTTCATCAACATCTTCAGCATCACTTTGTAAATCTGCTTGAAGGTGCGTACTTGTGACTAAATCTTCAATTTTTTCTTTTAGCAGCTTTGTTCTTTTTGGATCTAATAAAGCTGCCTCATAATATTCATCAATCAATAATTCCAATTTCAACAATTCACCATGATTTTCGGCGCGTGTCATTGGCGGAATTAAATGATCTAGTATGATTGCATGCGTTCTTCTTTTCGCTTGTGTTCCTTCTCCTGGATCATTGATAATAAACGGATAAAAGTGAGGAATTGGACGAAGAATCGCCGCTGGAAAACAACTTTCTGCACTCAAAGCAACACTCTTACCCGGTAACCACTCTAAATTCCCATGTTTCCCAACATGAACGACTGCATGCGCTTCAAACGAATGATGCAACCAAATGTAATAGGCAAAATATGCATATGTTGGAGGAAGGTCTGGTGAATGATACGAAGCTTCCAAGTCTATGTTGTATCCTCTACTCGGCTGAATACTGAGGAAAATGTTTTCTAATTGAACTCCTGGAATCAAGAATTTACCCTCTTTAAAATTGGGCGATTTTCGGGGATCTCCCCATTGTTCTTCTACTTTCGTTCGAAGCTCTTCTGAAAGTTGATTGTAGTATTCAAAAAAGGTGTTTTGATCCAACTGAACTTCTGCCCGCTTCGTATATAATGTTTCTAAATCATTGGTGATTTGTTCTGTTAAAAGGTCAATCAATCCAGCGGAATTCTCAGGACAACGATTTGAAATAGAATAATTTTGTTCTTTCAGTGCGTTTAGAATATTTACGGTACTTGCAGGAGTATCTAACCCAACTCCATTCGCTAAACGACTGTTTTTACTTGGATAATTCGGTAATACAAGTGCAATTCTTTTTTGCTCATTATCGAGCGATTGAATCTTGCACCAACTTTTAACATGATCCGCAACAGCCTGTATTCCTTCAGGATGTGGAATATACGCTACGACTTCTGAATCTGTTAATTCACTTTTTCCTGTCGATTCTTTGAATGAAATAATAGAAGTAATAATCTTTCCATCCACTTCGGGCAATGTTACCTGCATCGCAATATCGGTTGGAGTCAGTCCGAACATTCCTTTTTGCCACGTTTCTTGATTACAACTGGCAACAATTGCTTGAAGTACAGGAATGTTTAATCGATCAAAAATCCCTTCACTCGAATCATTAAAGGATTGAATCGAAAAACCAGTTGTATTGATAATTACATTGGGCATGTTCTCACTAATTCCTTTCATCAATTGATTTTCCAACTGAGGATCACGGTAGCCTTGCGCGAAGAAAACATATGCATCAATTCCTTGCTTGTCTAATGCTTTAATCAATTCCGAAATCGGTTCTAAATTATCTGATTGATAATAACCTCGGTAAGAACAAATTAAACTCCAAGGACGGTATTTATTGATCGGAATTTCTTTTAACATCTCCTTTGCACTGTTCATAAAGAAGTATTCAGGAAGTGATTCTGGAGCCTGAATATCAATCGRTTTTCCGTTCAGTAAATTCATCATCGAATCCAATACAGCAGCAGTGTTTWCCATACCACCCGCTAGCAATAATCTCCACAAATGATCTACAGTTTTCAAGTCAACGGTAGACAACTGCATCAATTCTARATCAGGCTTAGCATCACCAGGAAGGAAAATCACTTGAATATCATTCTCTTTAGCACATTCTAGAATAGATTCGCAGAGATAAGAGAAGTATGAAATTCCTCCGAGAAGTTTTAAAACAACCACTTTCGCTTTGGAAACTACTTCATCGAGATAGGTGTCAACAGTCAGTTCTTGTTTGAAGTAGGTCAAATTCGCGAGACGCAACGAAGGAATTGTATCATCCTCTTCGTGACGAGACGTATACACTTTATTCATCGCATACAACTCTGTATCCGCTGCTGACAGGAACAAAATATCTCCAGGTTCTTGTTCGATGTAGAACACTCCCTCGTCGTTTGGGTTCCATCCACCTGGTATTGTCGCGATTAAATGCATGTATGAGATATTAACTTAATGCCATCAGCTAGTCGCTAATGGCTTGAAATCTATTCTTATTAATGAGAGTGTGTGTGAGTGTGCGAATGAGTCTTAGCTTTCGATTCTTTCGTTAAATGTTTTCCAATAACGACCAAACGTGTTTTACGTTCTTCACCTGCTTTCCATTCTCGGTCAAAGTAGTAATCAAAACGATCTCCTACTCCTTGTAAAACCATTCTCATTGGTTTGTTTGGAATATTTACGAATCCCTTAATTCGATAAATTTCATTCTCCATTACCATTGCCTTAAGCTCCTTCACCAATACTTTTATATCTGCAGTCTCTGGATATTCTAACAGCTTACTGTCAATGTCATCATTGTGATGATGGTGATTTCCATGCTTGTGGTGTTCCTCATGAATCGAATGACGATTGTCTACATCATCCTCTGCCGAAGCYTCAATACCTAATARCACTGCATTATCAACCTCYCCATTAACTACAGGRACAATTTTTGCGTTTGGTCGCGCCTTACTCCTAATGATTTGYTCRACYTCCTTAAACTTKTCATCATCAATCAAATCTCGCTTACTCATTAGAATAAGGTCTGCACAATTCAATTGATCTAAAAACAACTCTTCGATAGGTGTTTCATGGTCTAAGCTATCATCTGCTAATCGCTGTGCTTGTACACGTTCTCTATCACAAATTTCACCTGTGGCTATACCTACAGCATCAACAACTGTGATTACCGCATCAATCGTAATGTGTGGTTTTAAATCTGGCCAATTCACTGCTTTCACAAGCGGTTTTGGCATTGATAAACCTGAAGTTTCAATAACGATATGGTCAATACTTTCTTTACGCTCCAATAATTGCAACATTGATGGTAAAAACTCTTCTTGTACTGTACAACAAATACAACCATTCGGTAGTTGAATCAAATTGCATTCATCTTCTTCACAGCCTGCTGCCCCGATTAGCTCTCCGTCTATATCAACTTCACCAAACTCATTGACTAAAACCGCAATCCTCTTTCCGTTTGCATTCTTCAGCATATTGTGCACTAGAGTAGTTTTTCCCACTCCTAAAAAACCTGTTACTATTGTGATTGGTATCTTTTTCATAATCTATATTTACTTTTTTGACTTTATAGAGGATCAGACAACTTTCCGTTCCTTATCAAGTTATTGTTAGGTCACTTCCTGTTTAGCTACTCTACCGTTTGCTTTTCGATTTTCAGTAAAACCTTCTCTATCAGAAGCTATTGCTTCTTTTTCCTTTTATACAAGAATAGATTCCACTTTTCTTCAGCTACGCCATGCTTGTCCATTTCGAAACGTGCCATCGTAAAGAATAAGTCAGATAAACGGTTGATGTATGCCAAGATGTATCCGTGAACTGATTCAGGATCTTGTTTGAATAAAGTCACAAGGGTTCTTTCTCCCCTTCTCATTTGAGTTCTACATACGTGACACATTGATGAGATTTCATTTCCTCCAGGCAATAAAAAGTAATCCGATGGACTGCTCATTTTTGATTCCATTTCGTCGATCCATTGTTCGCAGAACTCCGCCCCATCAGTCGGTTGAGGATTGGTATTTTCTTTCTTTGAGTCTGAAGGCCTCGCTAAGTGAGACATCATGTTCATCATATCTTTTTGAACACGGTGCAAGTTTGCTTGCCATTCGTGATCGTTACCAAGCTTCGAACGCATCAATCCAATGGTTGAATTTGCTTCATCCAATGTTCCAATGCACTCAATGCGAGCGTCATCCTTGTAAACTCTTTTCCCTCCGAAAACACCAGTTTTTCCAGTATCTCCTTTTTTCGTATAAATCTTCATAGCTCTATTGTGTTATCCACTTATATATTCGTTGAAATTGTACTTCAGTACCAAAGTAAAAATGGTGATATGATGCTAAAATTCCCTTTTCCTTAAACAATTGCATCGGAACGTTTTCATCTCGTATGTTTTTTGTTTCACCTACTGTATTCACTTCTGAATGAGTAAGCGATGAGTAGTGAAACTCATGCCCTATTAATTCTTCACCTTCCAGAGAAATTTTACGGTATCCAAGATGCATTTTTCGCTTCTTCATCGAAGTGATAGACTTCAATGCTCCCACCATTTCATGAAAATTTCCTGCTTCATCTTCAATGGATTCCCCAAGGTACATGAACCCTCCACATTCAGCCAATATCTTCCCTCCTTGCCTCGCATACTCGAGAATCGACGTTTTCATTGATGTATTTGCTGACAATTGTTCCAAATAACATTCTGGATATCCGCCAGGCAAATAAAGCAGGTCGCACGTTGGGATTTCTTTGTCCGTCAATGGGCTGAAAAAAGTAAGGTCTCCTTGTTGCTGAAGTTGAATTAAGTTTTGCGCGTAAATGAAATTAAATGCTTCATCTTTCCCTATGGCAATTTTCAGTTTAGAAGCATTCATATTCGCTTCTTTTGTTCTTTCATCAACATCTATGGTTGTTGCATTCAACAAGGCATTTAGATCGACTGTATTTTCAATTCCCTTTGCCAATTCGTCAATTACGGAATCGTACTGATCTAATTCTGCAATGGATAATCCGAGATGCCTTGATGGAATCTCAACTTGACTCAGGTTCTTCATGTATCCAAAGCATTCTATTTCCACATCTTCACATGCTTCTTTTAGAAAACGGAAATGGCTTTCTGTATTCACTTTGTTGAAAATCACTCCTGCAATCTCAACAGAAGGATCGAAAGTTTTAAATCCATGTAACAAAGGAGCGACCGAATATGCCACAGATTTAGCGTTTACGACTAAAACAACTGGTACATTCAGCACTTTTGAAATTTCAGCACTACTTCCCTGACTTCTTTGTGCTCCATCAAACATTCCCATTACGCCTTCAACAATTACAGCGTCAGCGTCTTCTGAATGCGTCTCAAAAACTTCTTGAACATGTGTTTCTGGCATCATGATGAGATCCAAATTGAAACTAGGTTTTTCCGTAGCTAATTCATGAAATTTTGGATCAATGTAGTCTGGACCACATTTGAATGCTTGCACTTTCTTATCACGATTCAACAATGCACGCATCAATCCCAAAGAAATGGATGTTTTACCTGCATTGCTCGTTGGAGCTGCAATTATAAATCGTGCCTGTTTTTTCATCTTACTTTCATTGGAATTCCTGATACCATTAATGTTACTTCATCCGCTGATTTGGCAATGTATTGATTCATCAATCCATGCATATCAACAAAGTTGCGTGTTCCTTTATCCATGGAGATCACGCCCAAACCAATTTCATTTCCTACAACGATCACTTCCATCTCTTTCAATAGGAATTCATCCCATTGTTTTTTGGCAAATTCAAGTGTTTTCGTTTGATCGTATTCGAAGGTATCCGAGATATTTGTCAACCAAAGAGTGATGCAATCCAATAACACTGTTTTCCCATTAAGATCAAGGCTTCCAATGTTCTTTTCCTCTTCAATTGTTGTCCACTCCTCTCCTCTACGCGCGATATGCACATCAACACGATTTTTATACTCGTCGTCCCAAATCTTTGATGTAGCGAGATAAACCGCAGAACTATTTTTCTCTAAGGTTAATTGCTCAGCATATTCACTTTTCCCTGAACGCTGTCCGCCTGTAATCAAATGTATTATTGCCTTTTTCATCGTACTTGGGGAAGTTGAATTTGTTCATATTTCGCTCCAATTTTATCAGCAAATTGTTTGACTAAACCGAGAGAGATTGTGCCTCGCTCCGTATCAATTATCGTTGTTTGACTCAACGATTTCCCATAAATCTGAAATGCCGAAATCACTTGTTGAATGTCTTCACTACTTGCATTTCCAAATTTCCCGTCAGTTAGGAAAATCAGATGATTTGTTGTCTTCTTTTCATTCGATACAATTCCTTTCAATAACTTTAACGCCATAACTGCATTCGTTTTACCTCCTGTTGGAATCTCCTCCATCTTTTGAATTAACAGTCCAGCATTCGATGCTTTCTCTACGTATATTTTTGCTTGATCGTCATGCATTGCCATCAGGGAAAACTGAATTCGTTTTCCTTCATTTTCTATCACCACGCGTTCTATGAATCCTTTAGCAAAGGAAACGATGCCTTCTTTCCGCATCGATCCGCTTGCATCCAATAAAAAGATGACGTGCATGATTGATTTATTCTCTTCGTGTTTTGGAATTACTTCAAAGCGGTCATTGGCCATATATTGACCAACAGTCTTTCGTGTATCTATTTGTTGTTTGTTGCTGATTTCTGTTCGATGCAATTTTCCATCGGCAGCAACTCCTTTCCTACCTTTACCTTCAAGAATTAGTGGATTCCAATTATTATCTGGACGTTTCGATTCAGTTCGTTCTTCTTTTCCTTCAGAAGATTGATCCTGGTTTTGCTCTTCATTTTGTTGTTGATCCTGATCTGGTGATTGCTGATTTTTCGGTTCTTGTTTCTTTCGATGATTCAAGACAAAATCGGAAATGCTGTTTACATACTCAATCGTCACGTTAGTTTCTCCATTCCAAGCCGTAAAAGCACTTGCCGCTTTGATCAACAAGATATCTGCTCGTACTCCTTCTACTCCGTAACTAATGGCTAATTCGGTTGCATATGTAATGATTTCATTGGAAACATCCGTATTTCGAAGATCGCTTTTTGCTCGTTCCAATTTTTGAAATAAAGCTTCTTCTTGCTGTTTAAACTCTTTAACAAATACATCTGGCCTAGCGTCAAATTTCATTCGGTGCTTCACAATTAATGAACGTTCTGAAATATCTGTAGGCGTTGTAATGTTTACGCTTAAACCAAAACGATCCTTCAATTGCGGACGTAAATCCCCTTCTTCAGGATTCATCGAACCAATGAGACAAAAACGACTGTCCATTTTTTGAGAGATCCCTTCTCGCTCTAAATAATAACTACCTGTTGACGAAGCATCTAACAAGCTATCCATTAAGTAATCATTCAATAGGTTGATTTCATCAACATACAGCATTCCTCCATTCGCTTTCGCTAACAATCCTTTTTGGATGACTTCTTTCTTTTCATTGATAAGCATTCCTAGCTGAATCGAGCCCAGTACGCGGTCTTCGGAAGCGCCAATTGGTAAATTGACGAATGGAACGTTTTCCGACTTAGACAGCACAGATGCAAGTGAACGAATGAGGGTTGTTTTACCTGTTCCTTTATCCCCAACAGCAAGCACTCCTCCAATTGTAGGATCAATCACTGAAAGAATTAATGCCGTTTTGAATGCATCTTGTCCAACAATTGCGGAAAATGGAAATGTGAATTCTTTACTCATGCAACAATCGAATTATAGGTCCAATAAACACCAATGGCAATGGAAGCGATTCCTGCGATACCATTCATCCATTTAAAAATGGCGAGGTTCTTTTCAATGAATCTACTCATCACAAAAATCAAGGTATAACTGTAAACGCCCATTGCGAGGATAATCCCCAACGATTCAACACCAAGGATTATTAAAGCATCACCTGTTGTATCTGCGCTCAATACCAATGCAGATGTCAACGCTCCTCCTGTTCCTGCTAATCCATGCAACATGCCAATCCAAAATGAACGACGAATGGGATTCATTCCTATTTCTTCTCCCGTTTTACCGTGTAAGTGAATTGGGTTTGAATTGGTATGATCATGCACGTCAATCTTTTTATGATCTTGCATCATTTCATTGATCTTGTAGTTTCTTCGAATCGCGATAATCCCTAACCAAACCATAATTGGTCCAACTGCCAATTCTGCCCAAAAAGAAACATCATTGATGAATAATTCCGCTGAAGATTTAAACAGGAGAGCAACTCCACCGAATAACAACAATGTTACTGAATGTCCTAGCGCCCATTGAGAGGCTTGAAAAACAGTTTTAAATGAAGTCTTCTCTTGTGTAATCGCTTTTTCCGAGGCCAAAACAGAAACCGCGGTAACATGATCTGGTTCGAAAGAATGCAATACACCGGCCATTAAAGGTCGGACTAAACTAGTAAATGTCATTTTCTTGGTATTTAATGAATGTTCCCGTTTTAGAAATGAGGTAAAAATCCAATTCTACATCGGGTATAATTTCGTTTGTGACTTGGTAACAATGCTTCAATAAAGACTGGTAAAAAGTCTCTGCTTGTTCAAATGGAAAGATTTCCGTTAATCTTCCAGCCATATTCAGTGTTTCAATTTTCTTGGTTTTTTCGAGTTCATACCCGTTTTTTTCTGCCAATTCACGGATGAATTCTTTGTTCCAACTTGAGATACAACTGTGCGTATCAACTCTTCCTTCTGCCAATTTCGCAGCTTTTCCAAGCATCATTCCTATGGTTACTTTCCGAATGGGAGAAGTAGCAATTTTTCTCAATGTTTCTCCGATCCAATTTCCGTAATGGATAAATGATTGTTCTGTTAACTCAGGGGATTTCGTCCGTAAGTACTTTTCGCTTCGTGCTCCAGAGTTAATGACTAACTCATCGATTCCATTGGCCACTGCAACGTCAATTCCTTGTTCAATACTCGCGATGTACGATGACGCAGAATACGGCTTTACAATTCCGGATGTTCCTAAAATGGACAATCCTCCCATGATTCCAACGCGCTCATTTAAGGTGCGCTTTGCCAATTTTTCACCATCAATTGCAAAGACTTCAATTTGCACTCCGCACTCCAAATCAAAATCGTGAATCAGTTTTTGAACGGCATCAGTCATCATTTTTCGCGGAACGGGATTAATTGCAGGTTCTCCAACTTTTAATTCTAACCCGGGTAACGTAACTGTTCCAATTCCTTCTCCACCAACAAATTCAATTCCTTTTTGATTGGTCAATTGTAAACTGCACCCTATCTCAGCTCCGTTCGTTACATCAGGATCATCTCCTGCATCTTTAATAACAGAACAAATGGCTCTTGTTTCCTCAAATTCGCACGAATGAACGGCAATGTTTAAGATTTTATCAATTGGTAAATGAACATCAACGTCTTTTATCTTTTGCTGATGAATGATTGCCATCAATGCAGATTTAGCCGAAGCGGTTGCACATGTTCCTGTCGTAAAACCTTCTCTTAATGGACCGTCTGGAACTTTTACTAAACTCATCTTTCAATCGTATTAAATGATGAATTATTAAGATTGAACGAAGCGTTACCATTTAAAATTACGTTTAACGATTCTACGTTTTGTACTTGAATGAAGGATTTAGGCAAAAGCGGTTTGGTTAAAATGAAAATCGGAACTTTTCTTTTCAATGCAAGCTCAATCTTCTCCTCCAATGCTCCTGTACTTCCACTTTCTTTGGTCGCGATTACCTCAATATTTAGTTGGTCAATCAGTTTTTCTTCTCCACCAATTAGGTTTTTCGGTTGCTCAAGGATTAACTGTTCTCTTGGGAAATCACTTTTATCAGCAATATCGATGGAACTATTTCGATCCAATATTCTGAAATAACTGATGTTGTCTTTCCAGAAGGGTTTTAATTTTCCGATAGACTGAACACCTGTTAATGCGAGTAATTTCTTTCCTTGAAAGTCTCTTGTAAGAGTAGCGAGCAGTTCTGTATAACTCTTTAAATATTTAACTAATTCGTGATCTACGCGCTCCGAAAAGTTTCGTTCTAGCCTAAGAACTTCTATTTTTTCTTGTTGCCCGGCTATATCTATCGTTTGATGTAATTCCATCGCAAAAGGATGCGCAGCGTGTATAATTCGTTGAATTTTTTCTTCTTGAATCAATTGAATGAGCGTTTCAGGTGTTAACGCTCCATTCCTGTATTGACCAAATTCACCAAGCTCAACATTCACCTCAGTTTTGGTAGAATAGACATACGTAAGCTGCATTTCATTCAATAATGAAATGACTTGTTTTCCTTCTGTTGTACCTCCAAAGACTAGTATCATGTTGAGTTTTTAATGTTGAATTAATACTAGTTCAAAGTAAATTTCTTATTTGTTCTGAAGATGTGTTTATAATCAGGGCTGTATAGTTGTGATCTATTTTTTCTTGCTCCAATTGCCTGACCAACAATAATCAATACTGTTCTTGTTTTCTTGCTGTCTTTTACGATTTGTGCAAGGTTCTCTAGTGTTCCTTGATAAATTTCTTCGTCCTTCCAGGTTACACGGTATAAAACAGCTACAGGTGTATCAGCGGCATAGTGTTCTAACAATTGACCTTCTATTTTCTTGGCTATTCCAACACTTAAGAAAATACACATCGTAGCATTTGACTTTGCCATTTGTGCCAAATCTTCTTTTGGAGGCATTGGTGTCTTTCCTTCTCCTCTTGTCAAGAAAATGGATTGTACTACTTCTGGAATTGTAAACTCAGACTTTAATGCGGCAGCGGCAGCGCTATAAGATGAGATTCCAGGAACAATGTAATAGTCCATTTCTAATTCATCGAAAATGCTCATCTGCTCTTGAATTGCACCGTATAAAGAAGGATCTCCGCATTGTAAACGAACGATTCTGTTTCCTTTTTTATAATGTTCAGTCATCAAGTCAACTTGTTCTTCCAAGGTCATCATTGCTGAATTTTGAACAACTGCTCCTGGCTTACACCACCCCGTCATTTCTTCAGGAATTAAACTTCCTGCGTACAACACACATTCTGCTTCTTCCAATAATTCTTTTCCTCTAACAGAGATCAATAAAGCATCACCTGGTCCAGCACCAACAATTGCAATTCTAGCAGTTCTCTCAAATGATTTGTTTAGCGCCAATGCAAACGTAAATTTCTCTCCGTTTTCTAATGCTATTTTTTGCTTTTCAACGAGTAGTTTTGAATTACCCGACATCAACATCGAGGTGGATTCAGAAACACCGTCTACGCCAATTTTAGATTGCACCATTTCACTTGGATTTGGTACATCAACTGTATCAATTTCTTCAGAAGTATAGGTAACGAACTCTATCTCGTTTCTTTCCGCGAAATCCAAATATGCCTGCTGTTCAGCTTTAATATCAATTGAACCAAAAGACGTAATTGCTTCAAACACGATTCCTTCCTCAACGATTAACTCTTTCAATTTATCTTCAAACAAATTTCCATCTAATTCCTTTGAACATCCAGAACCAAGATGAACGCACTTTGGATAAAAAGCCCATGTTGGAATTACTAAATCGATTGTTTTGTACGTAATTGCAATCAATAATTCGAATGCCGTTGGGTCAATGTCAGCTTGATTGTAAAAGAACTGAACGAAATCAGGTGCTGTTCGTTCTAAGTATTCTGTTCCTTCATCTCTCACGTCCAATAAAACGGCTGTTGGTTTATTGTTTACAAAGATTGCAATCAATTCATTGGTAGATCGATTTGTCCAATTTGACCACTCGAAACGTTCGGCTAATAAATCCAAACTCCAGATATCTTGCAAATCGCTTGATGTAGAAATGACAGCATTACCACCCAAAACAGAAGCAATTTTCTTAGCAAATTCATTTGCTCCTCCTTGATGTCCACTAATTACAGATTGTGCATTTCGACCATGATCGTCTACGCAAACTATTGCAGGGTCTTCTTGTTTTGACTCTAGCAAAGGAGCAATCATTCTAACGCAAATCCCCAATGCACTTACGAAACAAAAAGCATCACGTTTCGCGAAATTTTCAGTGATGTATTCTTGAACAGAATCAACCACAGAAACATGTTCATTCTCTGAAGGATGTGACGTAATAATCAGCGATTTTGGATATTCTCGTTGAAGTAAGAGAGCTTTTTCTATTCCCCTATCTGTAAATGCTATGAATGTTACTTTTTTCATGCTAGTTGTTTAGTTGCGGCCAATACATTGATCGCGTTGTATTCGTTTATGTTGACTGTAAGCGGGGATTCCAATTGATATCCTAGCTCTTTTGTCGTTTTGATAAATATCTCTTTTGACCTTTCGGAAACGGTGTTCATTACCAATTTCCCATTTGGCACTAATTTCGAATCGATGTGTTGAATCATTTCTTCCAATCTATTTCCATGTCCACCTATGAATACGGCATCTGGATGACCTCCTTCAATGTCTTTTTCGAAGAAATCCCCAATTTCAACCTGGACTCCTGGTGTTGACGTCTTTTTTAGGTTCTCTTTGATGATGGAATCACATTCATCTCTAATTTCAAACGCTGTGACTTCCAATGTTGGAAATGATCGTTTGCTTTCAATTGCCATTGAAGCGGTGCACGCTCCAACATCCCAAAACACGGATTTATTGGATAATTCTAAGGCTTGAATTGCCAATGCGCGAAAAGGACGCTTGGTAATCATACCGGGTCTACCTTCCAATGTTTGATAGAAATCATCAGGAAAACTCATTGCTTGTGATTTCTCCACCGTTTTAATCAAAACAACCACATTTAATGCTTCAAATGTCTGCTTTGATGCTTCCGCTAAGTCTAGTTTTGAAATACGTTCTTTTTGTCCATCTAGATGCTCACCTATGATCAATTCATAATTCTCGAATCCAGTATCCAATAAACGCTGAGCAATAATGTTAGGTGCATGTTTTTTGTCCGTGAGAATCCCAATTGTTGATTCATTGCGAAGTAATGCTAGATCCAACCCTTTCCATGATCGGCCATGCAGTGTAACGTGCTTTACTTCGCTTGAATTAATCTGTGCTTTGTGGCATAAACGCTGAATACTCGAAAACCAAGGCGTAATCTTCAATTCTGCCTCAGGCATTAGGCGTTTTAGGGTATTTCCAAACCCAAAGAAGAACGGATCTCCAGAGGTGAAAATCAAAATTGGTTCTTCCTCGGAACGGTATTGATCTACCAAGGCCTGCATCTTACCGCTGATTTCAATCCATGTATGCTCTTTCGGCAATAAGGGTTTAAGTAATTCATAATGCCGTTTCCCACCAGAAAATATAGTGTGCTGACTCAGCAATTCACGACCAGCAGGAAGCATGGCATGGATATGATCCCCCATCCCTACTAAATTGATTATATGTTGTGTTGAATTGCTCACTTACTAATAGCCGTTTTTGAAGACAACCTCGTCTTTATTTTTTCGCTTTCTCCAGTTCAATCGTTCCAATTCTGGATTTTCAAAAAAGAAATCAACGTATCCCAAACAGAGGTAAGCGATCAACTTTCTATCTTCTGGAGCATTCAATACTTTTTTTACTTTTACAGGATCGAGAATACTCACCCAACCCAAGCCTACGTTTAATGAACGGGCCATCAACCACATATTTTGGATTGCACAAACTACGCTGTATTCTCCCACCTCTTTCATACTTGTTTGTCCAAGTACAGGATGATCGCTCGGTTTGTAAAAAACAGCAATGTTTACAGGAGCTTCTGTAATCCCTTCCAATTTCAAGGCTGTGTACGCATCTAGTTTTCCGTCTTTAAATAGCTCCTTTGCTTTCTCGTTTTCTTCCAAAAATGTGTCTTTGACCTTATTTTTCACGTCAAGATCGTCCACGATAACGAATTCCCAAGGCTGAGAAAACCCTACGGAAGGAGCGTTCACTCCCGCAAATAGAATATCATCCAATACCTCTTGCGGAACAAGTTGATCGGTAAACCGATTTCCTCTCACATCTCTGCGGTACAGAATAATATCTTTCAGTGTCTCGACTTCTTTTTCGTTGAATTCTCTCATTCGTAGTAATTTGAAGCTTCTTCGAGTGTGAATGCAGCATTTACGATACTTGCAGCAACATTACTTCCTCCTTTATTTCCATGGACGATTGCCCAATTCGTTGTATTCAATTGTGACAATTGTTCTTTTGATTCAATTACATTGATAAACCCTACAGGAGCACCAATAACGCCAGCAGGCGCAAAATTTTCTTTCGTTCGAATCGACTCTGTGATTTCAAACAATGCAGTCGGTGCGTTTCCGACAACATACAACGCATTTGGATGCTTTTCGATCGCTATTTTCATTCCTGCTTGGGATCGAGTTAATCCTTTCTCAACTGCCAAAGCCTTCGTTTCCTCGTCATTCAAATGACAAAACACTTGATTTCCATACTTTCCTGAAAATGCTTTAGTAATTCCAGCTTGCACCATCGTTACGTCTGTTACGATCTCTCCTCCTCCTTTCAAGAATTCATTCCATTTCTCTAAAGCTTGATCAGAAACTTCCAATAATTTCGTGTCAGATAAGTCACCAGTTGTATGAATGACGCGCGTTAATGCCCATTTTTCAGCTACAGAAAAGTTTAATGGTCTTATTCTTTCCGCCACAACATCGAAACTCGCTTGTTGAATTTCTACTCCTGTTTGTGGTTTTCTATTCAAATAACCACGCGGTGTGATCATGTGATTCTTGTGTGTAAATGTCTGAGAATTTCCAATCATTACGAGACTGAACATGTCTACCCATTCTGGATTTAACTCTCCCAAAGTTGTCAAGCGAATATTTTCTTCTGACCTCGTGACTTGACGAACAATTGCTACTGGCGTGCTTGGATCTCTTTCTTCTAAGAAAATCTTCTTTAATCGTCCGAGTTGCCAATGACGTTTAACGCTTCTAGGATTGTATAAACTCGTTACAAAATCTCCCATTGCTGCACCACGAATACGCTTTTCAATCGCGTTCCAAGGCGTCATTAAATCAGATAAAGAAATACAACAAAAATCATGTCCAAGCGGCGCTCCTAACTTACTTCCTGCTGCCAGGAATGCAGAAATACCAGGAAGTGTTTCTAGTTCGATTTGATCCAATTCACGTTTTGCCACCATTTCATAGACAATGGAAGCCATCGAATAAATACTCGCATCGCCAGAACCAATCACAAGTACGTCTTTTCCTTCCTGCGCTTTTTCAATTGCTACTTCGGCACGTGCTTCTTCTTTTCCTAGCGGCATTTCTATTCGCTCAACATCAGAACGGAAGAACTCTTCCACGAATTGGAAATAGTATGAATAGCCGACTATAACATCCGCTTTTGCTATCGCCTGATGTACGATAGGCAAAATATATTGTTGATCTCCAGGACCAATTCCTGCTACTGTAATTTTCATTTCTGTACAATTATTAATGAGAAATAAGGAATTGAACGCTCCTTCACTTCTTCCCAATCTGAGGTAATAAATTCTTTTTCTGTTCCAAGTCTTTCGCAGTAAACAAACGAACATTTCATTTCGTTGATAACTGACTCTATATTGCCCATCACAGTTCTAATTTTCATTAGGATGACTGTTTTTGAGAATTGCATTGCTTCTTTCAATTCTTCGGTTGATTGTACTCTTGGAAGAATTGTCATTTTTTCATTTTGTAATCCCAAAATTGTTCTAGAAACGGCAGCTCCTAAATTATAGGAAGTAATTCCAGGAATTAGATCCACAGACATTTCAGCTTGATCGAAACGTTCTAACAAATACGAAAACGAACTATAAGTACTTGCATCTCCTTCACTGACAACTGCAATTTTCAGCCCTTCATTCCAATCCTGTTGGATCAGATGGAAAGTCTCATCGTATACCGTATTTGCCTGTGCACGATCTAAGCTCATTTCAAGGTAGAACCCAAAGCATTTTGCTTCATCTAAGTTGTAGTGGGCCAAAATATCTTGAGAATAGCTTGATTTTCTACCATTTGAAAAGAGCGATCCCGGAAAATATACTTTATCCGCTTTCTTCAGTACGTTCAACCCCTTGACTGTGATTAAATCAGGATCTCCAGGTCCCAGTGAAACTGCTGTTATATGTCCTTTATTAGCCATTAAATTCCTAGCATTTTTTTTAATTTACCTCCAAGACCTTGCTTCTCTCCAGGTTTCTCATCCTCCTCGAACAAGATTCCCTTTACATTTAAGTGGTGTCCTACTTGTTCCTTTCCTTGCTCCTCTTCAAATCCAATGATTTGCTTTCGGTATTTACACATTTGACAATTCATGTTTGCCGTACCGTTAATTGCTTCCTCCAAACGCTCATCAAACGCCTTTAGAATTAACTCATCTGTTCCGAAAGAAGGCGTGTAAATATATTCGCTCTCTGATGCTGCATCAAAGGCATCAACAGTTTGGTAGATACGCTCTAGCAAAACCCCTGTGAAGAAGAAAAATGGGATCACCAACGTACGTTTGAATCCTAACTTCTCAATCATTGGTAATGAATCTTTCACATTTGGATACGCTGTTCCGCTGTATGCGACTGTTGCAAAACCGAAGCCCATTCCATCCCACAGCATGCTGCACAACTTATGTACATCTGAATTAGCATCTGGATCTGTGGTTCCACGTCCAATTACTAAAAGACATGTATCTCTACGGTCAATAGGGGAAAGTTCTGACTCCTTTTGTTCTAAAATCTTCTTTGATAAATCTAAAATGAATGAATTCACTCCAAGATGTTTCCCCATTTTTATTGTCAAGCCGTCGTAATAGCTTTGAATGGTGTTCAGTTCATATGGAATATCATTTTTTGCATGAGATCCGGCGAACAAAATCACAGGAAGCGCATAAATTTCTCGAACTCCTTTTTGATATAAACGCTCCACAGAAGCCTCATATAAGGGGTGATTGAATTCCAAGAATCCATAATCTACTTCGTAATCGGAATAACGTTCTTTTAGAATCGCTACCAATTTCTTGAAGGATTCTGTTCCTGATGTTCTTCTAGAACCGTGTCCGCACAGTAAAATTCCTTTTTTCATTTCTTTTCGATTGGTTCTACTCCGACAATGAATACAACAGGCATTTCCAGTGGGTTCTTTTCTAAATCCCTTCGTATTTCGTTCAATGTTGACGATAATAATTTTTCGTTTGGTCGAGATACATTCGATACAGCACTAATTGGAATTGTCACATCGTTTGTGACTTCAATTAATTTCGGGATCAGTTTATCTAAACTCTTCAATCCCATATAGATCGCAAGTGAATTACCATTTTTCAGTAATTCTGCAATTCCTTTCAATTGATCGAACGTATAATCTGCGGTATGCGCCGTACAAATCAACAATGAACTTGATTTACGCCGTTCTGTAACAGGAATATTAAATCGGTTTGCTGCAGCTAAACTTGCCGAAATACCTGGGACAACCTCAAAAGGCAATCCTTTATCCGTTAAATAACGTGCTTCTTCCGCTGCTCTTCCAAAAATGTATGGATCACCTGATTTCAAGCGAACCACCTTTTTACCCTGCTTAAAATTCTCTTCCATCAATACGTTTATGCGCTGTTGACGTTCGTCTTGATCTGATTTATCGCCATACTTTCGACCGACATAAATCCTTTCCGCATTGGCAGCAATACTCAAGATCTCCTCAGACACTAAGTTGTCGTGTAACAACACTTCTGATTCCTCTAACGCTTCCACGGCATGAACCGTCAATAGTGACGTGGCTCCAGGACCGGCCCCAACAATGGATATGACTGGCATTTTGTCCGCTTCGAATATCTGTTCAGGGTTCGAAAATTCATATTTCATTCCCAGTAGTTCTTTCGATTTACTGTTGTTTACTATTTTCCACGATTGCCCTTCTTGTTCATCAAATAATGGCAATGGAAGTTTCAATGCTTTTGCTGCATTTTCATAAAATGATCTGCGTTCAGGATGTTCATCAGAGCAACCATTAATCACTTCCCCGAAGCATTTTTTTTCAATGATCAACTGCACCAATTTCACCGCATCAACTTGATGAATTAAATTGACTGGTACGGATGGATTTTTTAAAGACTTCTTTCCCGCCAAAAATCGACCAGGATGTCTTTTCGGACCAATGAGGCCAGCCATTCGAATAACCGTTAAGTTCTTTCCGAAATGACTTCTGAGAATCCCTTCAGCTGAGAGCACTTCTGTTCCTGATCTTCTTTGAGGGTTTGTCTCACTTTCTTCTGATACTTCTCTGTTATCATTACCATATACGGAAGTAGAACTGACAAATATCACTCGTTTTTCCGCAGGAGTTCTTTCACAAATGTGACGCATGATTGTTCCGTATGCTTCTTTGTGTTTTCCTGGTGGGAAGTTTAAGACAATCGTTTTTGAGCCTTCAATGATTGTTTCCCAATCTCCTTTGATTCCTGCTTCTTCAAGTTGGAGTTTACCAACATAAAATGGATGACGCGACAATTCCATTAATCGCTCTTCAGAAGTTGTCGTACCTTTTACTCCATATCCATTTTGGGCCAATGAGACACCCAAAGGCTCTCCTAACCATCCTAAACCAATTATGGATATTTGTTGCTTCATCTTATGCTAGTTCTTCTATTCGAATTCCTCCAAGCTGTATTACCTCACAATATTTCCAAAACTCTTGATCTTCAAAAGTCATTGAAGCGAGTACATCCCCCATTTTATTCTTAAAAGTGACGTCTCTTCTATTCGTCCCTTCTTCAGCTGAATAAAATGTTCCTCTCACTTTTAATTGCTGACGTTCCGTTTCATCTTTAATCCCAACAGATCCAATCAACAAGAGTTCTTTCTCTTCTCCGAAAGACAATCTAATATTGAACTCATCCGTATAATCGACTTCCGACAGATTTGATAATGAGTAACACTTCCCTTCTTGATTTGTAAATGTCCCTGCGTTTTTCGTTTCGCACAGCTGACTAAATAAGGCGTATAGGTATTGATCTGAGCTCAATCCTTTCGTTATCCACCCCATCTTTCCAGAGGAGAGTTCTTGATATTCAAACGATTTAATGAATGAATTGGACCTTTCATTAGCAGAGTTTACTTTTTCCGCTCCTTCTTCAAACAATAAACCTTCGATTAAAGGTTCATTGCTTCTGATATGTGATTTAAGAATTTCAACTCCACGAGCAGAATCCACTTCTTTATACCAATAATTTCCTGGTTGAACAATCCAAGTGGGAGCATCTTCACAACGCCCGTTGCAGCGCGTGCGCACCGTATGCGTGTTTTCCCAATTTCCAGAGTTCCGTAAATACATTCGCATCTCTCTAGAAGTTTGTTCACCTCCAGCCTTTCGACATGAGCCACCATCACACGTGTAAAACGTATGCTTTACGTTTGTTAAATCCTTTCCCATCTTAAAACAAGTAACTGATTGAAGCTTTTACAAATCGTGGTGTTCCTGGAGTGAAGTGAAAATCATCTACGGCTTCAGTTTCATTGGCTAACTTCGATTCGCCATAAAAAACTGCTTCCATCCATTGTTCGTTCAAGAAGTTCTGAATAGAAATCCCTAATTGAATATTATTTTTGAACGAGTAGGTCACATTTGCATCTAAAATCAAATAGTCATCTGCCCAAATTGATTCATCTTCTATTAATGGCCTTCTCGCCATGTAGCGACCTCCGACATAAATTGACAACGGTTTTATTGGCGAAAAGATGACTGCTAATGTTGAAGTAAATCTTGGAGCCGACGGAATGCTATTTTCACCTTCGGATTCTTCTAACAATTCTCCGTAACTCATATTTCCCGACCAATCGAAAATGAGTTCCTCAATTGGTTGGAATTTGAATGCTAGGTCTGCTCCATAACGAATAGAGCTTCCTTTATTTTCGAATTCACTTGCATCAGCTACAAAAATATACTCTGCATCACTTTGGATAGTCCACAATACAATTGAAGAGACTAACTTTCTTCCAAGCTTAAACTCTGTTCCTAAATCTGCACTCAATGCCCCTGGTAAAGGGCTTGTTGTTAAATTGTCGGTTGCCGCTTTAATATAATTGGAATGAAATCCTGAACTTGCTTTTGCAAATAATTGCCATGTTTCAGTTGGATTGTAGAAAACAGAAAACTTTGGACTGAAACGATGTGCCGTAATCGTATTTGAAGTAGTATCTAAAATATCGTCGACTCTACCGTTTAAAAAATCGACTCTTGTTCCAGCAATGATTGTCCAGCGTGAGTTCAAATCAATTGATTCTCGAATGTAAACATCAGCATTTGTTTCCCAAACTTTATGTCTATCCAAAACATCTAATATTGCGCGTTGGTTACTTTTATACAAGCCTGTTTTAGCAATATCATATTTGATTCCGTAGCCTACCTCGCTCTTCAATCGCATATTTTTGATTTTATCGAACCTTCTATAAGCACCGCGGTATCCAACAATATGGCGATCTTCTCGTTGATCGATCATATCACCATTAATGGAATCATTCAAGAAGAATGTAAAGTTTGAATATAATGTGTAATCGTTTTTACTGTAAAAAATAAAGTTCTCAATCGAGTGCCCTCCACTTAGTCGTGTTTTTGCTTTCACGAAAACATTACCTCTGGAAGTCTGCCCTCCCTCTGTATCATCAATCGCTCCGTACCAATCTATCGAACCATTGTTTACAGCTCTCAAAGGAATCTGTCCAGAAGCATTCCATGAACTATTGAAATATGAAACTCCAGAACTCACTGTCGTTTTTTTCAATTGAATGTTATATCGATATAGCGTGCTCAATTTTTTAAAATCCTGCGGACTTTCGAAGAAGCTTTGGTTTAGATTCCCTTCCACAGCAAGATAAGAGCTTTCATAGTTCTTCTTTGTGAAGAGCTTATTGTTTGGTGTTAAGTTCAACATTACCACCCCGCGTTGGGTTCCAAAATCCCCAACATCCAATTTTAATAGATTTTGATCAATCCTTGATTTTGTTTTAAATCGAGCAGCTCCAGAAACCGCGAAATTTCCATTTCTCAATTCATGAGGACCTTTGTAATAATCTGCTCCTTGAACTGTTTCTGGAATAATAAAATGCATATCCGAATAACCTTGCCCATGTGCGTGATTGGAAATATTGATAGGGATTCCGTCGTAAAAAATGGCAAAGTCAGTTCCGTGATCATTATCAAACCCGCGTAAAAAGATCTGTTCTGCTTTTCCTCCTCCTGCGTGCTGCGCGATAAATAGTCCACTAACAGTTCTTAATAAATCCTGAGCGTTATTGATTGGTAGTAATTTCAATGTTAAAGCATCCAAGCTCTGCACTCCTAGGTTTTTTCGTTCTTGTGCAACTACAGTTACTTCCTGAACTAATTGTGCGGATGGCATTAATGAATATGTTTTTCTATCCATTATGCTTTTAAATACCAGCCTTTCAGATTGATAACCAAAACTTCGAATACTGATTGAATCACTCGGATTTCCTGAGATACTCACAGTTCCATTTTCATTGGAAACCGTTAAAACCCGCTGATTGTGATTGTACACCTTTACATCAGGCATTCCTTTTTCACTTTGGCTGTCCAAAAACTGAATAGTCGCAGTTTGGCTTAAACATGACAACGCACAGAATAGCGCAAAGCACGTTATTAACGTGTTCTTCATTCTTTTTTTTCATTGTGGGATAAGCCTAGACGCAAAGGGTGTAACACCAATCATTGCACGTCGCTTAACTTTTCTCCCGAAAGTTTATAATACAACTATATGATTATGGCAGGTCTTCTGACTCTCCTTTTAGCCTTGCCTTCCCATTTGTCGATTGACAAACAGTGACTTTTCTAAGGCTTGTTACAATGTGCAACGAAGGATTACAGCTGCGGGAACAGTTTTGGATTTTCACCAAATTCCCTTTTAATTCCAATGATTAAATTGGAAACCGAAATCAGGGCAAATATATAGAATTATTAATGATTGATTCATTAAACTTTTAATAAGGTTTAACACCCCTACTATTAATCTCTTGATTAACAAACAAGTACCTCTCTTCTATACTTACTTTTGGGATGTCAATAATTTCGAATCCAGCATCGGCATACACTTTTCGTGAAACTGAATCTACAATCACCTGATGTTCAAACGGTTCTGGGCGTTGTGGTTCTTGTTCATATATTGATTCCCATAAAGGGCAATAGAATACAAATGCATGATACAATTCGTTGCATTGTTTCATTGTGACCTCCAAATCAGGCTTGACATTGCGGACCAATGCGTGCACGTGATAATCTAACAATGCTCTATCGCAAAATGCGAAGCTTGGATGCTTTTCTAATTGGTAATTTGTTTCTTCAGTACATCGTTGAGAAAAGGCTTTTACATTTTTCCATGGAAGTAAATCTCCATCTTGCTTCAACTGTTCATCGATAATGATTCGAGACACCTCATTAAGACAAGGGAACCCCTTTTT
>NVXP01000069.1 GCA_002733985.1 Fluviicola sp.
TTTTTGTTCTAAAACGAATTGACATTTGTAAAAGGAACAAGTATAAAAAAGCTCTTGTGCTGGCTTATATGGATCTCTCTACAATTCATTATTATAATGGAGACCTAGTCAAATCAATTGAAGGATGCAATAATGCTCTGGCTATTCTCAATAGCGTGAATGACCCAGATCGAAAAGCAAAAGTACTCTCCAATCGAGGGAGTTTATTGACAGACTTAAAAGATTACGATGGAGCAGTGGACGATTTCATGAGTGCAATCTTAATAAATAAAAAGGAAAAAAACTTAAAGAACCTTTCGAACGACTACACCAATTTAGGACTTCTTTTCCTGGAAGAACGAAAATTTAAAAAAGCAGAAAACTATTTCAATAAATGTCTGAAAATTGATATTGAATTGAAAGACTCTATCGCTGTAGGTATTGACTACGTGAATATCGGAGCTGTTCATCTGGAGCAACACTCAGCCGATACTGCAAGAATTTATTTTAACCAGAGTTTAGATATTTTTATTGAATTCAACGAAGTTAGAGGTCAAATTTCAACACTAGATCATCTTGGGCAAGCAGAGAGAGTTTTAGGGAATTTAGCCAAGTCACTTTATTATTTTGAGACGGCAATCGAATTGTCTAAAAGTCGTGATGCCCAAGGGATGCTCCTTTCATTATATGGTGAAAAGGCAAAGACATATAGTGTTCAAGAAAATTATTCAGCTGCGATTGAATGGATGAATAATAAATTGGAAATCGCAATTCAATTAACGGATACAATTCAGATGAGAGATGCTTATTTTGAATTGGCTGAATCTTACGCGGATTTAAGCAATAATAAATTAAGTGTTGAGTCTTTTCGGAAGTACATTGAATTAAATGATTTGATTTCATTTTCTGAAACCAATCGATTATTCAAAATTGTCGAGTTACGCGAAAAAATATCTAACCAGGGTCAAAAACTCGAAGAATTAGAACATCAAAAAGTTGTCGATGAATTGGAAAAAAAGCAAAATGAATTATTCCTTGTTTCCTCCATTGTATTTCTATTTCTCGTATTAATTATCCTATGGGTCATTGTAAAGGTTCGAAAACAAAAATGGTCAATTGATAAAATTAATCTGCAGCAGCAATTGTTTCGAAGTCAAGTAAATCCTCACTTTATTTTCAACGTTTTTAATTCAATTCAATCGAGCTTATTAACCAAGAACTACAAAGAAAGTCAAGTGTATCTTCGCAAATTTGCCCGTTTGATTCGTGTATTCCTTCTCAAATCGGACAGTCAGTTCTCTAGTATTGAAGAGGAAATAGAATTGATGCGACTTTATTTAGAAATTGAAGCTTATCGCACAGAGTCAAACATGAAATTCGAAATCAATGTAGACGAAACAATCGATGTGCAAAACACCCTAATACCTACCTTTCTATGCCAAGTTTATCTTGAAAATGCCGTCTGGCATGGAATTGCAGATGTAGATTATCCAGGACAGATAAGAATCTCCATTCAAGAGAAGAACAATAGCCTTCTTCTTACCATAGACGACAATGGAGTGGGAATTAATGCTTCTAAGAAACTGAACGATACTTCCAAGAATGAACACCAATCTAAGGGGATGGAAATTACGCAAAAACGAATAGCCTCTTTAAATCGAGGAAAGAAGAAGAAATATAGTTTAATAATTTTGGACAAGTCAGAACTCGAGGGAACAGAAACTGGAACTCGAATTGAAATAGTTGTGCCATTAGAAAATAGAGACCAATGAGATTAGTCATTATAGACGATGAGAAGCGAGCTCGAAAAGCATTGAGCACTCTCATTACAGAACAATATTCTGATATTGAAATTTGCGGTGAAGCGGATGGTATTAAGTCAGGTTTAGAATTAATTTCAAAATACAATCCAGATTTGATTTTGTTAGATATTCACTTGAAAAAAGAAAGCGGGTTTGATCTTTTCAAGTACATTAATCATGAAGAAACGACTGTCATATTTATTACTGCGTATAGCGAATACGCGATAAAAGCTATTAAATTTTCAGCTCTTGATTACCTTCTAAAACCTATTGACCCAGAAGAGTTGAAAATGGCTTTAGATCGAGCAATAGGTATGAAAAATCGTAATCAAACAGAGAGGTTTGAGATCTTGGATGAGATCTTAGATTCAGATTCAGATAACCCAAACAGAATTGTGTTAAGCGATGCTCAGGGATTTACAATTGTAGAGCTGAAAGAAGTCATTCGTTGTGAAGGTGAACGGAATTATACAACCTTTCATTTGAAGGACAATACAAAAATCACAACGACAAGAACGCTTATTGAATTTGAGCGATTGCTTTCTGGAGGACCTTTTTTCAGAATATATAAATCGCACTTAATCAATCTCAAATATGTGAAAGGATATAAAAAGGGAAAAGGAGGCTTTGCAATCATGACGGATGAGACTGAACTTCCCGTTTCAAGAGAAAAGAAACATCAATTTCTCGATGCTTTGAAACCGTACCTTGCATAAAATGAGCACATAAGAATGAATTGTGGATTGAGATTGTATGAAAAACGGACAGTTCATTCAAAAAGGTGGACAGTTCATTCAAAGTACCCATAATCAGTAGAACTATTTGGCGTTAGTTTCCAATATTTGCCTTGCATTTATTAACCCAAATAACATGAAAAATAAGTATATCTCTAGTTTGATTCTAGGAGCACTGTTAAGCTTTGGAGCAAACGCTCAACAAAATCAATTCGAATGGGCGGTTTCTACAGGAGGAACAACTAACGCTGACAGCGGAAAGGCGGTGACAACTGATCCTTCAGGAAATGTTTATACTACCGGTAAGTTTAGTGGTACAGTTGATTTCGATCCAGGAGTGGGAACAACAACGTTAACTTCTTCAGGCGGGGGAGATGTGTTTTTACAAAAGCTAGACGCGAATGGACTATTTGTTTGGGTAAAGCAATTTGGTGGTTCTACAGGAGCAGATCAAGGTTTAGCTTTAGCAGCCGATGCAAGTGCTGTTTATCTTGGAGGGATCTTTAAAAACGCAACCGATTTCGATCCAGGTGCTGGAACAACAACGCTGACACCACCTTCATCTAGTACAGAAGGGTTTATTCTAAAATTAAATAGCAACGGCGATTTCGTTTGGGCAAATCAATTTGGAGGTGCCGGTAATGACCAGCCAAGCCAACTAAAATTAGACGGTCTGGGAAACTTATATTTTGTAGGCTACTATAACGGAACGGGTACTTTTGGCGGAACAACTTTAGTTTCTCAAGGAGCTGAAAACGGTATGATTACTAAAATGGACACTACGGGTAATTTTGTTTGGACGCAAAACATTGAGTCTACTTCTTCTGTCCGAGTTCAAGGAGTAGATATTGATGCAGCAGGAAACCCTGTGATTGTTGGTTGGTATGACGGTACTATTGATCTAGATCCAGGTGTAGCAGTAGTAAATGCTACAACGGCTGGAGATCGTGATATTTTTTACCTCAAACTAGATGCATCAGGAAACTATGATTGGAGCCATTCATTAGGTTCAACAGGTTTAGATCAAGGGAAAGCTGTTACCATTGATGCCAATGGAAATATCATTTTTGCTGGGCAATTCAGTTTGGTAGTAGATTTTGATCCAGGAGCAGGAAATATGGATCTTACAAGTAATGGGACAAATGATGCTTGTGTACACAAGTTCGATTCTTTAGGGAATTTTATTTGGGCGAAGAGCTTCGGTTCAACTGCAGGTGATTTTGCTCAAAATGTTATGACAACACCAAGTGGATCAATTTATGTTTCTGGAGTATTTGGCGGATCCACAGACTTTGACCCTGGAGTTGGAACGCAAACTTTAACTACAGCTGGTTCTCAAGACATCTTTTTATTAGGACTTGATCCAAGTGGAGTATTTATTAATGTTGAGACGTATGGTTCAACAGGGAATGATCAAGCCTATGGAACACATGCGGATGCCAATGGAATGATTTACCTTACTGGACAATTCGAAAATATTGTTGACTTTGATTATAGCTCGGGCGTAGCAGATTTAACTTCTTTAGGAGCAAAAGATATTTTCACTCTTAAATTAGAAGCGGCATGTGGTCTTCAAATAGGATCAACTGAAATTGTTGAAGAATGTTCAAGTTACACTTGGGCTACTAATGATTCAACTTATACAACTTCAGGTATGTATTACGCTACTCTTGTTGCATCCAATTCGTGTGATTCTCTTGTAACTCTTGATCTTACAATTCATCTTTTAGATTTAACACTATTACAAGGAGCAAACTCGTTGACATCTAATATGTCGGGGGCTGATTACCAGTGGATCGATTGTGATAGTAATACAATCGTCACAGGAGAAACAGGACAAATATTTTTCCCGTCTACTATTGGAAACTATGCGGTAATAGTTACAACTGTGAATTGTTCAGATACTTCTGAATGCATTCTATTTGATAACACTGGATTAACAACATTTGATAAAATGAGCGAAGTTGTTGTATACCCAAATCCGGTGATAGACATTTTAACTATCTCGAATGAGAATTTAGAATTGATAACAATTTCAGTTTTAGATCAATCGGGTAGAGTCGTTGCTCAGATCACTTCTAATGATTCAATATCAACAATAGATATGCAATCAATGACATCAGGTATTTACTTTGTAAAAGTAGAGAGCGCTGATGCGATTAAGACAATAAAGATTGTAAAAAAATAGAACATTAAAGACTTATAGTTTAGTAGTCGGTTAGGTAGTAGTTTTATCTAGATAAAACCTCCAATCTGTAGTAGGATTGGAGGTTTTTTTGTTCTTCCTGTTTATATTAAATGAACCACCACTGAAAGCGATGGTTCATTCTATTTAATAGTCAGTTATTATTTAACATGAATGGCTTTGACTAATAAAGCCTTACTTTTCCCAAGGACTGCAAGAAGGTTCTCGTTGCCCTCAATTTGTCCGAGACAATATCCTCCAATTCGGGTTTCTAGGTATTCATTCAATGTCCAAGAAGCAATTGTTGACGCGGATACAGAGAAATTAGGTTTGTCAGCAAATAAATTTTGCTTTATTGCCTTACTGTTTTGATGCATGTCCAAATAATATTTCGGATCGTTTTTCAATTTGTAATAACATGGATCTTTTAAATTTTGAGTGTGTTTATCGTAGGTCATTACGTCGAATATTGTTGCATCATCAATATTTTCAGTAATTATCATTGTTGATTTACTACCAACTCCGTTGTTTTTAACATAACCCAATTTCTTCCCATCCTTAGAGGATAATTCTAATTTTACAGTTTCAATTTTTTCTACGTGACTCATAATTTCTTATTTAATAAGTATTGATTTAATTTTTGATTGCTAAATTATTCTGCAACTATATTTCTTTGTTTTGGCCAAATTCAGAAATAGCGTCGTTAAACTTTTATTTATTGCCGTTCGACAGGTTAAAAGTCGCTATAACTCAATGAGAATTTATACCCAGAAACAAGGGGCTAAAAAAAATACCTGAAAACAGGTAGTAGAAAAGTGAAAGCTTTTGAAGCTGAAGGATCGCTCCTAAATGGACGATAAGTCTGGAGTAGACTCGTTGTAGAATAATGAGGATTTATACAACAAAAGAGTCTTGCGGAAGCAGAACAATTAAATAATTGGGGTGAAAAATTGGGTAAGGGTAAACTAGTTTGAAATGAAGGTTTAGAATTATCTAATCTTGTTAAGATGAAAACAATTTCTACTTACTTGTAAAGAAATATATGTGGAATCAATTACAGCAATTAGAACCGCACGATCCTGTTCCCTGTATGGGTGGACATGGCACAGAACCGTAGGAGCAGTAAACGCAACAATCTCCTGCTAGTGGTTTCAGTAGCGACTTGCAATTCTCACATTCGTAGAACCAGGCACATGCGTCGGTAGGCATCGTTTCCGATTTACTGTGATTGCACTTTGGGCATACAAGTGTTGATTCGAGGATGATCTCCTTCTTTTCCATGTTTATCGCCGAATTAGTTTTGTGGCTTTGTATCCTGTTGATTCTACAGCTTTTTTAATCTCCTCTTGATCAGTTTTCGTTTTATCAAATTCAATAAAGGCTATACCTTTATCGTATGATGTTTCGATGCTGATTATTCCATCCAATTCGTTGACAGCATAGTTGACATGGTTTTGACAAGCATCGCAGGTCATGCCTTCAATTTTWACATCCAATTTTTGAACATTGGTRTCGTCYGTAATTACAMGCTTTGAATTGTCTGGGAAGAASMYTCCAGAGTAATATGGGAAACTGATAGAGAGTACAGCGAAGATGGTCATGCTCACTAGAAATGTTCTCGTCTGATACCATTTCGGTTTTTCAATGGAACATCCACAATCATCCGCTTGTTTTTGTTTCAAGTGACTGTACCAAGCATACCCAATTGCCAGAACAGCCAAGCCAATTAAATATGGTCGATAAGGTTCCATCCATGAAAGGCTCGATGATGCACCGCCTACACCTGCAATGGCAGCAATCACTGGTGGAATACAACAAGAAGAAGCTGCTAACGCGGCTATCACTCCTGTAAGAACAGCACCTTTCGATTTTGTAGAACTCATGCGGCTACTTCGTTTAAGGTTTCAATAATTGGTAATAGGAGGGACGCTTCAGTTTCATTGATTGAATAGAAAATTGTTTGTCCTTCCTTTTTACTTGTAATTAAATTGGCGTCCTTTAGTTTCTTTAGGTGTTGTGATACTGCCGGAATCGTCATTTCTAGAACATCACTTAAGTCACACGGACACATTGTATTCTCCATGTTCAAAAGGAAAAGTATTTTCAATCGAACTTCATTTCCAGCAAGATTCAGAATCTTTGCTTTTCGCTCTAGTTCTGATTGAATCTCACTTAAGACTGTTTGACATCGGTTGAGTTGATTTATATCTGCGCACTCACGAATACATTTTTCCATATTTAAGCAATTACTTAAATACAAAGCTAAGACTTATTAAATATTTAAGCAAATACTTAAGGTGATAAACTGTTATGAAAGCCTACTGCATCTTCCAATGTATTATCCATAGGGTAGTCAGTTAACTGGCTCCAAGCAAACGGTGAGTAATTAAATTTTAGAAGAATTACCAAGAATAGTACTCTGAATCTTATATGTTTATATTTTGTTTTTAGAATCTTTCATATTTGATTGGGAACAATAATTTTCACTCTTTAATGAACCTTATTTTAGTGTAATTTACTTTGTAATGAATGTCATATTCAAAACCATTTTTTATGATAGTATCTTCACCCATGGAGTTTTCCTCCATCATATCTTGATACACATGAACAACTGAATAAAGAGAATCTTGGATCTCTATGAGTACAGAATTCTTTTGGATTTCAAGAATTTTTATCGAGCCTTTTACCTCTGGAAACAAATAGCGCATTTCGGAATGTTCCTCAACACCACTACAGATAATATTTTGTGCTGGAAACACGATTTCTTTACCAATTAAATCAGGAGTTAAATCATTGAATACCATTAAAAGCCTTGTGCTATTCCAAGCATCCATTAAATCCTTGCTATCTGAGGAATGATAAAATTCAAGAATTGTTTTGTTTCCTTTAATAACTTGATCAAACTTATTCAAATCAGATTTGGTATGTAGTATTGAATTGTACTCATGAGACTTCTCATAATTTTCAAAATGTTCAATGCATTTATTGATTGATTTTTGATCGGTCAATAATTTATCTGAGCTACATTTTTTTTGGACATTACAGGAGGAAAAAAACAGTCCCAAAAGAATAATTAAGGTCTTGGTATACGACATAGTGTTTGATTAAATAATTTGTAAAAAAATACTACTTAAACTGTAAGGCTTATCTTAGGTTAGATGTTTTAGAATCGCCTTTTTCCACTGAGTTATGGTGTGAAAATTAGCCTCTCTATTTGGGGCTTTAAAGCCGATAATCCAAGATCTCCAAGTGGCAAAGGAAGATTAAGGTTCTTGCAAATTGATTGATTTTCTGGCATTCATTTTTCTTCTTGTAAAGGTTCTGATGCCCCTGGATACTCATCAAACGGCACCATTTTTAAGCTGTCATTTTCTGTAACTTCGATAGGGGAGTCAACATTACTTTCTCGCTTTGAAATGTCACATTGACAAAATAAAATTCCCAAAAACAGGTTGATAAGGATTAAATAGATTTTCATGTTAAATAATTTAAAAATTTGATACTGTATTAATTGATAGAACTTAAACGACTAGTATTTTACTTTTGGATTAAACTATCTGAGATTTTTCAGCTGTTATAATCGTTTTAGCAAATATGACAAGTATGGTACAATTGTACCCGCACCTATTTTACAGATAGAGGGAGTTTATTTACACCTAAGGAAAAATGAACAGCATTTATAGTACGATCACCCTGTAATATAAGTGCTAAGTGTAAGATAATGTACAGTTTAAGTCGCTTTGCAGGAAGAGGTTCAAATACCTTGTGAAAAGTACCGGAAAGACAATTTGGATGAGAAAAGCCAACTTCGTAAGCAATTTTAGAAATAGTTGGATCACTATTTTTCAATGAATCAAGTGATTTTAACCAAAAAAAGCCATTTGTAACCCGATAGAAACGGCTTCAAAAGGTCCTACCTTTTTTATGAGGATAATGTGTTTGTTTTTTACAACTGAACAACTTCTTGTCCTCCTGCATGAATAATATGTAGGAAATAAACTCCAGTTACCAAAGATGAAACATCAATATTGCTTTGTGATGCCCCAATAGTTAGGATTACTTTTCCTGTAAAGATGTTATAATGAAATTCTCATTGACAGAAAGATTCTCTATTCCTTTTATCCTTTTCAATTTTGAATTCAAACGAGCTTGGTTAAACTTACTGGCAAAAAAAACCAGCCTTATTGGACTGGTTTAATATTGCTTCCGACTTAAGCGTTCTTTTTCTTTAGTCCAATCATTGTAAATATCCCAATTGGAAGAAAAAAGATCCATTGAGGTACTAATAAGCCGTAATAAAAACCAGCAATGATAAATGGTAAACAGAATGATAAATTCAGGTATCCAATTGATTGTATCATTTCAGTATTTGTTGCATATTTTTTTCCAAATCCCGCCGACAATAAAATATAAGAAGTAGCTAAAAGAATAATAGTAACCATATTCCAAGCGCCAACTAATTGAGAACTTTTTTCTAGACTTAAAGATGTGTCAATCATTGGGTTTACCAGGTCTAATTGTCCACCAATTAGATGTAGAATGAATGTTATAAGGTTTAAAACTCCAGCGATTATCCAATAGTTATTTTTCGTATTCATAATTAGTATTTTATAAATTGATTTAGTTCGTTTTTAACTTCTTCTATATAATTGTCGCTTTGCTTTTTGTAGCGAATCATTTCGTGATAACCGATTAAATATTTGTAGAACAAAGTTGATTTTACACTAGCGTCATTTTGGGAGAATCCCATTTCAATTAAGATGCTCTTCGTGTAATCAATTCTTTGGCTATCGACTTTATCTATTAGCGTTTGGATTTCCCTGTCTTTAAGTGCATACCTCTTGAGAAAAAAAATGAAATCTAAATACGGTTCTTTCTTAAAAGCTAATTCTATTAAGCCGTTAAATTTTTCTTTACCGGATGATTTACTTTCTACCGTCGTAATTATTCTGTTTGTATCTGTAGAAACCCAAAAAGAAATTATTTCATTTAAAAAGTCCTTTTTTGTTTTAAAGTGCCAGTAAAAGCTTGATTTGTTTACGTTTAGTTTTAAAGCCATCTTTTCAACAACTATTCCGTTCATTCCTTTCTCAGAGAATAACTTATATCCTAGAGTTATCCAGTCTTCTTTCTTTGCTATTATTTTGGGCATTTTTTAGACGTTATCGTTTAATAAGGTAAAAGTATATAAATATTCTTTAATGAACGCTATCGTCTATTTAAATATTTGAATAAAAAAAACAGCCCTGTTGGACTGTTTTCTAACTCTAAAATTCATCAAGATGAGGGGAGATTGAATTGTTGTTTTTTCCAGTAAAAAAAGATAAGGCACAAAAAGAGGTCTTGAATTTTCAAGACCTCTTGTGTAAAGGTAGGGTAAGCTGGTGTTAACCGTTAATAATGAATTCCTTCCCTTCAACCAATCGTTGGTATGAGTAGAGAAAAACGCCATAATTGTATAATTCATCTAAAGTGTAATCGTATTCCATTACAATCGTTTCATTGTCTTTGGTAATAGGATACATTTCCAAACTGTTTTTATAGATTCCGCTGATAAATTTACCCTTTCGTAGAATAATCTTTGTTGCAGGCTCACCGTCAGTACGTGAATGAGAATTAAATGCTACAACTCCTTGAGGTGCGTGAAAATCAACAATTAATTTCAATCTATTTTCTTCTTCATACGATGTTCGAATGGCATCGTAAGTCGATAATTGCTGATTGAAGCTGACACAAGTGGCACTAATTACATTAGCCGATTTGTGATCCCAAACTGGGCCCATACCGATGATGTACGTCCCTTTTTTTAAGTCAACGTCTGCATGTTCCGAACTCAGTTCACAACTGAAACTATTGTCCTTTGAGGAGAAATCCCAAGACTGAATTAAATTCTCATTTGATAGTTCTCCCTCAAATAGAAAAACTCGATATGTTGGCCACGGAGTATCTGGGGATAAAGGAAGTATTACCTCTCCTTTGAAACTTGCCGCATCCGAAATGCTCACATTTTGTAATTGAGTTGATACGCTTAATGTAGTTACTACATTTCCTAGCGTGGCTGTCTTATTTTTAATCATAATAGTGTTTTTTGGTATTAGTTTTTACTAATTATTTGATCGTGGGTTTTCAGTTCGAATGATTTCAGAAGACAATAAAAACGGTTTAAGATCTTATTATATCTCTGAGCTGCATTCATGTTATTGAGCTAAATAACCCATTTTACTTTTTGTCCTTCGGCCGAATTCAGAAAGTGTCTTGATAACTGTTTTTCATTTTTGTGTTATCAACATTACAAAAGTGAAGAAGTATCGGCGAGGATTTGTACACACAAGCAGGTAGATTTGAAAAGTACCTAGAAGTAGGTAGACGATTGTTTTATACTAGGTAAGATCTTGTTGCTAATTCTCTATGCTTTATTTCGAATTGATTCTATAGCAGTACATTCCATATATACGGATAGCTTTCTAATTAGAAAGCAAGAGGAGTTTAAACAGTAAATGCTAATCGAAAGCTGGGCATTTAAGCCAATTAGGTGGGAGTTTGAACTGTCCTCATGTCATAAGGCTGAGGAAAACAGTAGTATGTGGGGTTATCGAAATTTTTCTGGTTAATAACTCCAGTCGATAGAGGAGTGGTGAGCTAGAATAGGCCAAAGTTGGATTCGGTATAGCGTAAATAATTCTATTTTAGAATTATTGAACAATTATCTTTTTCCATATTGAGTGAAGTGGGAAACAAATCTGTACATAATAGATGTTTCTGTTTAGATGTGAAAGGTCCAGTGTGACAGAGGGTTCATGCGAAACATCCTGTTCGAAAATTAACTCACCAAGAACATTGAACAATCGAACTTTTTCGAATGATTCTCCCAAGGATGAAATAGTAATTAAATTTTCGGTTGGATTTGGAAATAGCAGTACGTCGCCCATTGAATTAGGCTCGTCATTTAGTGATAACCCACATGGCGAGCAGTAAGTGCCTCCGCAATCTATTCCCAGTTCGTCCCCATTTTGAATGTCATCATTACAGGACCAAGCAGTCTTTCGTTGGTTGGCTTCTAGCTCAAATTCAATTTTTAAACTCTGTTCCTGTGCTGTTAAAGTTCCGAGCAATAAATCATTGGTTTCTAATGGATCAACATTAAGATTGAACATCTCCTGTTGTCCAGTATGGTATTCTATTAATTTATAAGTAGCGTCTCTAATCGTAAACCCTTGTGTGTGAATTGACGTTAAATTCGAGTCAATTTCCGAAAAATTATATTGCCTTTTAGGTAGACTAGAACTCGTCAATAAATGTTCGAAACTTAGGCTATTGTAAATGCCTCCTGGTAAATTTGACCCAGTGATGTCTAAAACAGTGGCATAAATATCGATTAGATTAACCAATGCATCTTCTGTCTCTCCAACACGTGTGACGCCATATCCAGAGACGAACATGGGTACATGAATTCCACCTTGATACAATGATTCCTTTCCGTGATCTGCAGGGTAATCCTGTAGTAAATTAGACGGAGTGCCATTGTCTCCAATGAAAATAATAATAGTATTGGCTTTTTCTGCAGGAGTAAACGTGTCCAAGAGTCTTCCAACCTCATAATCCAACGATTCGATCATCGCCATGTACTTTTTGAGCGGTGTAACGGTTGTGGGCTGCGTATACATATAAGCTGGAGGTACATGAACTGGTGTGTGTGGAGCGACATGCGCGAGCCATAACAACCATGGATTGCTTTGACTGTCAATCCAGCTAATCGCATCATCTGTAAAGTAGCTTGTGACATATTCGGTAGAATTAGCGGTAATTCCATTCTCAGTTTTATCCCAATTGTCATAAGCAGCAACCGCTCCTTCTAGCACTCCTGTATAATGGTCGGCTCCCGTCCATATTGGATGTAGTTCATTTACTGGTTTTGAAATATGCCATTTTCCAGTTACCCCGGTCGTATAGGTGGGGCTAGAAATTTTCAATGCTTCTAAAAGGGAAATGTAGCTTGTGTCTAAGTTTCCCGGCGCGGTGCGCACTCCATTGATGCTTCCGTACATTCCACTCATCATTCCTGCTCGGGTCGGTGTACAAACTGGGGAGGACCAGGCATTTGAAAAAGTGAGTCCACTTAATCTAATACTATCAAGGTGTGGCGTGTTCGGATTAACACTCCCAAGGGTATATCCGTTCAATGCATCTACACCAAGATCATCAGCGATAATTAATAAGATGTTGGGCGTTTGAGAAAATGAAGTAAGGCTAAAGAATAGTGCTAAGACAATTGAAACTGATTTAATATTCATGTTTTATATTTTTAGGACTTGCTCTAATGAAGCAGAGGAAATAGTATTGGACAACTTTCTTAGGTTAACGAAATAAAGGGATTCATCAATTCATTCGATTAGTTCTAGACTATTCCTGTTTTTGGTTAACATATATGTTCCTTTGAATCGTTCAAAATCTAGAATGACACGGTTTCTATAGTTTTCAAAGAATTCATAAAAAGTTGTTTGGCTTATCTTGATAGAATTAATTGATTCGAATGTTTCCACCGAATTGAGAACGATCACCAAATGGTCATTCACTACATATGAATTCACCAATTCAAAGCTAACGGCTTCAGTATTTACATTGAGTTTTGAATTTTCAACGATATAATTCGAGACACACAAAGCCGTCATTTTGTTCGCGTCGCATGAGTCGTTGAGATGGAGACTTCTCATTTCTGAATATTCAAGCGTTATTTCGAGTTCTACTTTGTCGTTTACGAGTGAATACGTGTATTCAGCAAGTTGTCCAACGTGAAGAAGTGACACCATGCAGGCAATTAGAGAGAGAACTGCCATTTACTGAATGATTAATTTTTTTGTTATTTGCTCATCATCAAAGTTTATTTGAACAAAATAAGTTCCGGGTAAAACTTCAGATAAGTCGATGTTATCTGTTTGATATGTTGAGAAATACACCTGTTTCCCATTCGAACTATAGATGCTGATTGAAGTGATCTGATCCTTGAATTGATCATCAATTTCAACTTGGAGTATATTTTGAGTTGGATTTGGGAAGAAGCTTAGACCAATTTCATCCTTAATTTGATCGATTCCCATTGTTGATTGAAGTGCACAATCAGCTGCCGCAGTAGAAGCTGGGCAATTGGGGCCAATTTTAAATGAGTTGTCAATAAACTGCCCTCTTAAACAGCGTGGAATGTACGGCCAGTTGTCAGTCAAAACATAGTAATACGTCCCATTTGGATATTCTGGGGTGACGCCAAATCTACCACCGCATTCATCCAGTTCTGACTGAGCGGGAATCTGTTGGTAATCTTGTATGTACGTTCCGTCATAGGGTCCATCTGGAGCGCTGACACCATCACCAGGGCGCATTCCTGTTAACATCTGATAGTCACTTTGAAATCCTGTGATTCCGCTAAAAGAATCCATAGGATCAGTGTACAAATACTTGTAGTAAATTGGAAATCCGTCTGCTGCGTATCCCATTAGGGGTGAATGGGAACTTCCATCCACATTTAAGTCGTTTGTCAGGTAATCAATTGGCACGTTGTGGTAATGGTAGCGACTTAACGCATTTACATGTCCTCCATTTAAATCCATCGTTAAGGTGAATTCTGCCTCAATCTCAAAATTCAAATTTTCCGCAAGTGTACTTGTGTTTACAAAGTACAATCTGGCAAATGGAGAATACAATACTCCTTGGTGGGACAATCCAAATACAATTCCTCCACCACACGCCATAGAGGTTGTGTCTTCTGATAAGGGAGTGGAAACCGTATTGAGTGTTGGGTATAGACACATGTTGTATTCGAAATCTTGTCCGGCGATATCATTTGGCCCCATGAACGGACCGTATGCGTGATCAGGAATATCATTGGTGTAAATACGTCTCGTATTCGCTATTTCTTCGAAACAAACGGCATTAGTTGAGTCATTAGCAAAAATTGGGACTGGATCACATTGGGCATTTAAAACAAAAACTGCTGCAATAGATAAGAGGGACAATATGGTTTTCATACTCGTTTAATAAGTTGAGAGATTATTTGTTTACAGTTACTTTGATGGTGTTGCTATTGAGTCCATTATCAATTTTCACAAAATAGACGCTATTTTTCAATTTGCTCAAATCAATCAAGATTTCTTCTTCATTCACAATGAAAACTGGAGGCGAAATGCGCTCTCCTAAAAGTGTGAAAACCTTAATATCTGTGTCCTTCTTGAAATTTGCACCTAGAATCGTCAGTTGATCTGAACTTGGATTTGGAAAAAATTGAATCTCATTTCCTTCTAACAACTCTAAACTAGCCGTGCTTGGATAGAGGTCACACGTAAAGGTTGAACCTGATTCTATGTATCCTTGTGGTGTGAGCGTTTGACCTGTCAATCCTGCATAATTAGATGAGTAGCGAGAACATCTGAAGACGTTATTTGAGCTTGGAACAGTATTCTGTGCCATCGGCCCTAAATCATTAACTGGATTAATGTATTCCCAAACGGTAGTACCGATTGGATCCACTTCAAAAAAGCGCCCACCAACACCTTCACAAATTAAGGTGTTTCCGTTTTCCAAACGCTCTGCTCCAGAGATGATGTTGGAGAAAAAATCACTCGGTACAGCTGCTTGATAGGTCCAATCAAAATCCGCTGGCCCGAAACTACCGCCAGTATACGTGTAAAAACCGTTTGGGTCAACCGGTAACTCGACAATGTTTACGGTCGAATAATCTGTAGTTGATCCTACTTGATTATTGAAGAGTATTATTTTTCCAGCATCTGGTAATCCACTTGGAATCCAATGTGTATGGTGTTGAAGGTGAAGTTTTTGATCCATAAATCCACCTTGATCATAAGCTTGTGGGTTTCCCCATCGGTAGAGAATGTCTCCACCTTGACCATATGTACCACCAGTCGACCCAGATGCATCAGCAAGTGAAGTAGAATGATCAATGATCCAGAATTCACTAAAATTATGAACACTTACGATTATTTGATCGAATTCTGCATTGTAATCGACGCCATTAATATGAAGCCAATCTGTACTGCCGTGGTTCAAAAAGTTGATGTCGATTCGTTCGGGTGAATCTGCGATTACACCAAAATCATCCTTGAGATTGTCGGCATCCTGAACGAGATGATCCCAAGCTTTCCATTCCCACACGACTGTAGCGCCTCCATTAATTAGGTCAGGTTGAATTTCTACGATCTGCTCTGAATTAATAGATGCATTGGACGTCGAGCTTCCTGCTTGATCTACTTCCATTTGCGTACGTTCATCCCAAACAATTAGCAGGATATTTCCATTGGGCAACATTTCAACGTCATGATGCTGTCTCCCATGAGTTGCCGAAACGGAATGACTCCAAATTACATTACTGTTCCAATCCAATATCTCTACAATACCACTTCCGCCTCCCATTCCGGTTACGCGACCAGTACGAACGAGCGTCCCATCCTCTAGCAAATATGACGATAAACCAGGCAAATATTGACTTGTCCAACTATGGACTTTTTCGCCGCAATTATTAATTAAGTATGTGTTGTAGCTATTTTGTGGCCCAAACAGCGTATAGCCGTCAAGAGCTTCAGGAGTATTCATGAAAAGCCCAATGGTTTGTTGGGCTGAAGTCATTCCCGAGCAGAGTGAAATTGCGAGAAAGAGTATACCTTTTTTTATCATTAGTGTAGTTTAGGTCTATTAGACAGGGGAAAACATGAAAGGTTTAATCGTGAGTTTTAGTTCGAATGATTTCAGAAGGTAATATAACAGTTTAAGGTATTATATATATCTGAGTCACATTCATGTTACTGAGCTAAATAACCCTTTTTACTTTTGTCCTTCACCAAATAAGACCATAATGACTAGAAAGTCCATTGTCTGTTTTATTGAGATATTATCCAGATTTTCAAGTCCATTTCCTTCTCTAAATTCAGTTTTTTCTTTAAGCGAACCCTAGATTTTTGAACGCTTCCTGGCGTAATGTTCAAGAGTGAACTGATTTCTTTAGTTGTCATTCCAATTTTGATGTAGGCGCAATGTCTGAGATCTCCTTCTGTTAAAATTGGATAATGCTTTTTCAAACCAGTGAAAAACGAATCATAGGTTTTTTCGAAATGAACTTTGAAGTTATTCCATTCTTTATCGGAAGTTGAGTCTTGCCGAATTGAATCATCCAAAATACGAATCAATGCCTCTGAGCTAGATTCATTGCTATCCTCATTTTCATCGAGGCGTTTTTTCAATGAGTTCAGTATTTCTTTCTTTTGTAAAATTAAGTTTGAACTGATCAATAATTCCTTTTCTTTTAGTTCAATTTCCTTCTGAAATAATTCCTGTTCTCTTTTGTTTTTAATAATTAGGATTCGAAGTACAATGAAAATAAGCCCCAAAATAAGACTCAATGAAATGGCTGTGACTAAGTACAATTGTTTTTGCTTGTGGTCTTTTTTTTTCCGTTCAATGAGGAGGTCATTCTGTACTTTTTGCTTTTTGATCTCTAGTTTTTGCTTCTCTGTTTCATAAGAAACCTGATATCTTGCTAAATTATCTGATAAGCGTTTGCTGAAAACTTCCTGTTGAAGTATCTGTGCTGAATCTTGGTACTCCAACGCCCGTTCAAATTGGCGTATAGCTCTGTAGTATGCTCCGTAATTGAGGTGGTAAGTGAGTAATTGACTTTTATTGGTTAATAATCTGGCCAATGGCATTCCCTGATCAAGGTGAAATTTGACGGAGTCGAATTTTCCCCAACTACCATAAATATTGGCATAGTTCGAGTAAGATGCTACAATCCCGCTTGAATCAGAAGTCAATACTTTTATGTTGTGGGACTGTTGATTATAGTTGATGGCTTCTGAAAAATCACCCTTGCTAAGCATGATGATTCCTAAATTGTTCAAGGTATGCCCAATTCCAATAGAATCTTTCAGGTTTCGTTTGATCAGTAAGCATTTTTTGTAATAATAGACCGCCGAATCTAGCTCGTTTTGACTAGCGTGGAGCATACCAAGATTATTCAGTACATATGCAAATATTTGCTGATCAGGATGCTTTTTTAGTTTTTGTACTACCTTATTATAGAAATACCGAGACTGCTGATACTGTTGGAGATCGTGATAAACGAGTCCCAAAGAATTATAGGTGCCAATTAGGTCTTTTTCTTCATGGATACGCTCATAGATTTGTGCCGCCCGAAGAAAATTTTTAATTGCTGAATCATATTCTCTTAGATCTCTTAGTTTGGAAGCTTGTCCACACAAACTATCTGCCAATTTATGCTGGTATGACTGCGCCAAAGATATGTTGACAAGTAAAAAGGTGATAGCAATAAGTATAACTGATTTCAAGTCGATTGATTTTTTGATATAAAGGTAGTCGTATTCGTTTGCTTTCCTTATCGTCTCAAAGTATACTCGTTCTGTCCAACGCTTGATTGAACTCTTGAATTTGCTCATGATTAGTTCATGTCCTAGCCAATACTAATTTCACCAATTGTCATTCTCATCATTTCTCTGTGATAAAGAGTAGAAAGAGGGGCGAAATATCATTTTAACATTGTTACATGACCCATTTTCAAGTAGCGCGTGCCATCTTTACTATCCCCAAATTCAATCTGCCAAGTATAAACGCCATCCTGAACCATCCCATGATTGGAGTATGTACCGTCCCATCCAATTGATGAATCAATTGATTCAAATATAATTTCTCCCCACCTGTTAAAGATGGTTAAGCGATAATCATTTGGATCAAACCCAGAGGTGAAAACGGGTAAGAAGACGTTGTTATGCTCATCGCCATCAGGTGTAAATGCATTAGGGACATAGTAAACTAGATCATTTTGCACAGAAACATAGATAATTGTTGAATCTACGCAATTGTGATTACTCACAATGAGTGTGATCATTAAGTCGCCTTCCGTGTCAAAGGAGTGAACAGGATGTTGATCAATAGAAGTCTGACCATCTCCAAAATTCCAATCCCAAGTAGTAGCATTCGTAGACTGATCGGTGAAGGAAACTTGTTCGTTCATCTCTGGATTTAGTGGGTCAAAGGTAAAAGATGCAATGGGAGTTTGATAAATTTCTACGGTAACTGGTTTTGTTGAAACTGAGGAACAACCAATATTAGTTGTTGTGGTCAATACGACTAAATAAGTTCCGCTATTGCTGTAAACATGACTCGGGTGCTGTAAATTGGAATTATTTCCATCACCAAAGTCCCAATCCCAACTCTGGATATTGAAAGCGGAACTTGTCAGGTCAGTAAAATTAACTGCTTGTGGCGCACATCCCACCGTATCGCTTACAGTAAATTCAGTGATTGGGTGTTCGATATTCACTTCAATACTATCCAAAGCGGTACAAATCCCTTCAGTAACTTCCAATGTATAAATGTCAGCAGTACTTACAAGAATGGAAGAAGTAATACTTCCTGTTGACCACAAATAGTTAACTCCTGAAATGGAGCTGCTAAGTAATACTGATTGTCCAGAACAAATTGTAGTGTCCTGACCAAGGTCAATTAACAGGACTAATGGTGTGACAATTAGTGTGTCATTTGCCATACAACCGTTTTGATCAGTTACACTGACATAAAAAGTTCCAGTATCAGAGATCGTATAAAATGGTAGGGTACTTCCGTCTTGCCATAAATAAGAACAGGAAAGACAACTCACATCCTCAAGAAATGATCCGCTACAGAAAGTAGTGTCTGGACCCAAATCTACAGATGGTCCATTGATCTGTACATCAATACTATCGTAGCTTATACATCCGCCATTGTTAACCTGAACAGAGTAAATTCCCGAATTGTTAACAGTAATCGTTTGGGTCGTAGATCCGTTTTGCCATAGGAAGTTGGCCCCATTGTTTCCAGCATCTAAGGTCAAGTTTCCATTGCAAATAATTGTGTCGGAACCAAGATCAACCTGTGGATAGGGGAGTACTGTAATCAAAGCCGTAGCCGAGTCGATATCGCCATTTACATCTGTGGCAATTACAGTGTAGGATGTTGTTGTTATTGGACATACCTGAACGGTATCATTATTAACATTGATTTGATTGTTCCAGAGATATATCAATGAATCAGTGTTGGTATTACTACTGACGATCAGGTCTATACAGTCTCCAATACAAATTGTATCATTTTCTAATGTTATGGATAATCCGCAATTCACCACCTGTACACTTTGAATACTTGTATCAGCTCCACCTGCACAGTTATTTACAATTAAAGTAACCGAATATGTACCCGATCCTGAAAAAATATGACTAGAATTTTGGAGGTTATCTGTGTTTTGTGCTCCACTACTGGGATCACCAAAGTTCCATGAATATGAACTGATGGAGTCGCATCCTGTTGTGCTTTGATCTAAGAAGTCAAACTCATCACAATTAATCGTTGAATTGATCGTGAAGTCAGCATTTACGGTGTCATAATATAACCAGAGATCATTAAATTCTCCATTTGATTCTCCTCCAAATAACCACAGCCCCATTTCATTCGACCAACCTACAGACCCCATTTTACCACCAGGAGTATTTGAAGGATTAGGAACATTGACCGTACCATAAATTCCAGCTTGATTCGTATTGTTTGAACCATGGACCCATGTCCATTCGTTAATCGTTGGGTTATATCTCCAAAGGTCATTGAAATAATCAAAGCCTGAATTTCTACCTCCAAACATCCAGAAGTTTCCGCAATTATCGGTCCAGCAAGCTCTTGATTCGCCTCTTGCTGGGGGGGTATTGTTAACAGAAGAGACGCACTGAGTACCATAATTTGATGGAGCATTTTGTTGAGTACTGCCATTCATCCAAGTCCATTCATTCGTGGCTATATCATATTTCCATAGATCATTATACATGCCAAAAACTATCATCGTACTCGCATCTATTCCTCCAAATAGCCATAAGTCACCGTTTACATCTGTCCAATGCGTATAGCACCATCTTGCACCAGGTGTATTAGCAGGGTTTGATATCCCTTGGACTCCATAAACACCTTGGGCAGTTGGACCACTGCTTCCCTTCATCCAGGTCCATTCATTGGTGATTGGATCATATTTCCATAAATCATTTCGTGTGTCACCAGCGCCCAATATAGAACCTCCGAACAACCAAAGATTTCCATTCGTATCCGTCCATGTACAGCTAGTTTCTACTCTTGCACCAGGGGTGTTTGAAGGAGAAGAAACACCTTGGATTCCATAAACCGGCTGAACGCCTGGAGTTACACTGCCTTGAATCCATGTCCATTCATTTGTCGTAATATCGTATTTCCAAAGTACAGAGGAAGGTAGGTTTCCACCATCGTCTCCACCATAGAACCATAAATCACCTGCCAAATCGGTCCAAGTGGCAGCACAAAAACCTAAGCCACCAGGAGTGTTTGCAGGATTCGAGACCCCTTGAGTTCCGTAAACTGCGGGTGCATTGTTTGTTGTACTACCGTGCATGAACGTCCATTCTTCAGAGGTGGGATCAAATTTCCATAATCCTGAGTAACGAAAGGTTACAAGCCCACCTGAATAAAGCCAAAAATCTCCATTATTATCAGTCCACTCAGCGCATTGGTATCTCGCTCCAGGTTGATTTGTTGGTGAAGAAACACCCATGGTGCCAAAATTTGAAGGCTGGCCAGCTACATTACTTCCATTTTTCCAAACCCAATTACCTTGGGATARTCCCCAGTTAAGCGATAATAGAATTACTAATGTCAAACCAAATCTGCTCATAATTATATGTTTTTCGTTTTCMAAAACCAAAGTAGAGAGGTTTTWTTGAAATGTAAAAAAGGAGGGTAGGACAAAGGTGAGACATGTGTTTTTAGTGTTGATTAATAGTGTTTTATGATRTNGGGYGNAACCATKYAAATCGRATWAAACTTCATTTCAGTAGAATACTGAAATGAAGTTTWAAGTMTTTCGTYATAGARATCTACTCATAATCAAGAGCTTCTCTAGTGCTTGTTTTYACKGCATTTCTCGCAGGAATTCTACTTGCTAGCCATCCAAAGCTTATCGTTACACCTAATGTAACAGCAAAACCYAATGGACTAAAAGCGTATTGTAACACSGCTTCCTCTCCTAACATTAGRTTCCCAAAAAAGACAGAMGCAACTTKACTYAGAGGATAGGATATGATTATTCCTAACAGAATACTGACGAAGCTGATAATCATGCCCTCACTTACAAATATCGAATAGATCATTYTTGGTGTTGCRCCAATGGCTCTCATAACTCCAATTTCACGGGTTCTCTCTCCAATGTTTATTCCAGTTGCAGACGCCATGCCTATCGCACTTACAATCAAAACTAGGAATGACAAGATCACAATGGTGGATAATATGATATTCAAATGATCGTAAATGACTTTTACTCGTTCTGCATCAGACATCACGAAAAGCACACTTAAATCGGATGATGCAATCGAAGTCTCAATGTTTCTTTTTAAATCAAGAACCTTTTCGAAGTCATTGTCTTTTGCAACAAATGTTAGGGTATTTACGAGGTGCTCAGGATTGAAAATAACGTCATATTTTTCGGCATCCATGTATAGTTTTGCCTTGTCAAATTGCTCTACTACACCAACTAATTTTGTGGAAATAACGGTGTCGCCAATTGTTAAATTCACTTTAGTTCCAATGGCAGCATGATCGTACGTTTCCCATGCCTTTTGATTCAGTACTATCTCCAAATCAGTAGTGTCTTCTAACCAATTCCCTTCAATAATCTTAGGTTTAATTAATTCTGTATCGAAGGGGAGAGCAACGATTCCTACTTCTTTAGCTGTCGACAATACTTTTGATTGAATAGCTCCGCTTCCTCCATTCCAAGTGGCTATTTCCTTTACATTTTCAATAGATTTAAAGGGCAAGATCGCCTCCGCCTGCGGAATCTGATTATTCAAAACAACTTGAACATCATATTTCAATTCGGTTTCCAGATCCGAGAGTAAGTTTTTTAAAGATTGTCGCACATTGAATCCCGTACTAAATATCGCAACTCCTAGAGCCATCGTAGCAATCGTAACTGAAAGTCTTCGGCTATTTCTAAGTGAATTTTTAATAGCGAGAATAAGCGTATTTGATAAGTTGAATTTCCTTAAGAATTTCAACTGAATATTCCCTGAATTATTATTTATTCCATAATCGCTTAATGCTTCTCTAACTGGGATACGGGTACCTTTCAGTAGAATTGAAAAAGACACGACGATTGGTAGAAATAAACTCACTAAAAAGAGGGACACATAAGTAGAGATTGGGACGGATGTTAGAATATTGAAGTTCAGGATGCCTGCAACAAAATTAGCGTAAGCTTCACCTGCAAGTACGGCTAGCGGTACAGCTATCACACCAGCGCAAAGTCCCATAATGAGAAGCATGGTAATGTAAATTTGAAAAGACTGAATACGTGAAGCTCCTATCGCTTTGAATATCCCAATTTGTCTTACTTGATTTGCCATTATCGATCGCATCAATTGTGAGACCAAAACGGCACCCATAATAAATGCCAGCAGACCAATTACACCAACTAAAAACAGAATGGTATTCAATTGCCATTGATGTGGGTGCTCGTTGAAAAGTGGGACATCAACGCTTGTAATATGAATGTTCTTTTGAGCAAGATCAGACATAATCTTTGCTGATACCTGCTCGACATCTTCCTTGGATTGCACATTATTGAATCTGATTATTAATCTCTTATTCGTTTGCACTCCTGTAATATGGCTAAACGTGGATTTATCAGTGTAGGCATAAATAAAATGATCTTGTGTTGCAGGCGCTTGGGCAGGATCAAAGCAAATTCCACTTACTGGAACATCCATCATTTTACCGCCAACTCGGATCCGTGGGTTTGAACCAATATCAATATTTGACATGTTTTTTCCATCCCGCTCAATGCTAATTGATCCTTTTTTAGGTGTAAGACTCCCTTCTTCGTTAAAGATCTTCGCCAAGCTAATCGAATTAAAATCTTCAACTCCATAAAGAAATAAGGGCACCCATTCATCGGGATTAATTTCTATCCGTTGCAAAGAAAAGTCTCTGAATTCGGCAGTTTCTATTTCTGGCTTATTTATAAATTGGTCTAAATTGAGCTTATCAAAATCACCTGACTTTAGGATGAGTTGTGCAGGAGATGTGTTCTGGAAATTGGTGTTTAAATCCTTTGTCAGAATAGAATAAGAAACCAATACGGTTCCAGCTCCCCAGATTCCCAATACTAAAGCAAATATTGCCATGAAGGTGCGTTTAGGATTGATGACCAAATCCCTGTATGCTTTTGTGAATTTCATTTTCATAGCACTGCTTATTTAATGTTCTGTGAGACTATCTTTCCATCAGATAGAGTAACTATTCGGTCATATTTCAACTTGATGTTGCTGTCATGAGTAACTATTATTACTGTTTTCCCTGAAAGTGATAGGGATTTGAATAACTCATCAATTGCATTTGCGGTTTTACTATCCAAATTACCAGTAGGCTCATCAGCAATAATTATTTCAGGATCATTCGCTAAGGCTCTTGCAATAGCGGCCCGTTGCTGTTCACCTCCAGACAAAGCAGCAGGCATTTTATCAGCATGGTCTTTTATACCTACTTGAGAGAGAAGTTTTTTTACCCTATGAACTCTGTCAGATTTTGGAATTACATTAACAAATTCCATTGCCAATAATAAATTCTCAGAAATTGTAAGAGTGGGAATCAATTGAAAAAACTGAAATACAATTCCTATATTCTTGCCTCTCCATTGGGCCAACTTACTTTCGTTCATTTGACCAATTTCAGTACCGTTGATATTGATAACACCTTGTGTTGGGAAATCAATACCAGTGATCATATTTAATAGGGTCGATTTCCCGCTACCTGATTTACCAACTATCGCCAAATATTCTTCCTTAACGATGCTTAGGTTCACATTGTTTAAAGCTGTAAATACTCTCTCATTGGTTTGAAATGTCTTAGTGACATTTTTGAGTGATAAAATTGTGTCTGTCATTTTGCTCAAATTAATTTAGAGCAAACTTAGACTGAATGGAGTGGGGGATTTTCACATTTCTTGCGAAGCGTTTAACATTTCTTGCTATTTAGCTTCAATTCCCAAATAAACCTGATGACTAATGTCGTGGAGATGATTTTCTGTTGGATCAGACAGCGAAACCATCTTAATAGGGACATGTTTGATTTTGTATCCTGACTCCGGCAACCAATGTGTAGCTAGCCACATAATTGCCTTGATAATCTCATTAATTCCGCCATAAATTTCAAACTTTGCACAAAGCATTGAAGGCAATTCCATGTACATTATTTCTCCTGAAACATTTGGCTCAACTTCAACGGAAACGCAAGATTGAAATCTACATTTATCCAGGGCGGTAAAGGCAGGGAAATCATTCAATAAACCAAAAAACTGTGTGTTCGAATTTATCAAATTCCTTGCACTGGCCCATCTTTTAACAGCTTTGTAACTGTCAACAACTGTTTCAATCTTTCCTAGTGTAATTGGGGTGTAAATAACTCGTGTAGGAGGTGTTTTTACAATCTCTATTTCCAATTTCATGGAATCCTCTTCAATTTTTCCCGTTATAAAAATAGAATGATCAAACACTTTGTGCTCATTGAGTTTTGTCTTCTTGTAGATCAGAGACATTTTATTTTCTTCTGTTTCCTTTCTGAAATTATCAGGACTTAATCCATAGTAGTTTTTAAATGCTCTGGAGAATGCCTCTATGGACCCAAATCCATTTTGTATAGCAACTTCCAGTAAAGAGGTTTCTGGATTTAAAACAATAAAATGAGCAGATGCTTCCAATCGTAGACGCTTGATGTATTGCTTAGGCGTTTCTTCGGCAATCGATTTAAACACGCGCTGAAAATGGAAGGGAGAGAAATTGGCAATTTCGGCTAGGTCTGACAACGGCAGTTCATTCTCTAGATTTTCAGCAATGTATTTCTTTACCTTGTTTACTCTAGTTATATTTTCTGTGTGACTGCTCAAATGTTTGTTTTATGAATGCTAACGTTATTGATAGACGCAATTGGCACGCTTAAAGCAATTGTTTTTATTTCTATTGATATCCAAAAGTATGAATTTATTTAGTTTGAATTAAGTTACTAACTGCCCTCTCTAATAAGGGCAGTTAGTAGTTTAATTATATGACAAGAGGAGTTTATGCGACAACCTCATTCTTTATTCAAATTTAGTTGGGGCATTTTCCAATGTTGCAGGTCTAAAAATTACTGCTCTTTCTTCAATTTTTGAAAAAGGTGTTTCTTTACCATCTGATAGTTTAAATAATTCAACAGTTTCGAGT